>JALXAF010000025.1 GCA_026992375.1 Anaerolineae bacterium | reverse complement strand
CGCCCGCCCTGAACCCGTGCGCCTGCCCGAAGATCGTCGCCAGGCCCTGGCCGCCCGGATCGAGAGCCTGGACGCGCTGGGCCGCTATCTCTTCGGGCCTGAGTCAGCCTCCCGCCGTTTCGACGTCCTGTGGACGCTGGATGCACTGAAAACCGCGCTCGGTAAATAACAATCGATAACGCTTCCCATGTCCTCCGATCTCGAAGCCACGCTGAAAGCCGCCGACGCCGCCATGAAACGGCGTTCCCTCCGTTCTTTTCGGAAACCGCTGCACATCGGCGTGGACCTGGGCACGGCCTACACCGTGGTCATCGCGCTCGACGCCCGCATGAAGCCGGTGGCCGGGGCTTATCAATTCGCCCAGGTGGTGCGAGATGGCGTGGTCGTGGACTTCATGGGCGCTATCGACCTGCTGAAGACGCTGAAGGCCCGGGTCGAGGCCAAGCTGGGCGTCGAACTGACCTCGGCGGCCAGCGCTTATCCGCCCGGCGTGCCCCTGGCCGAGGTTCAGGCTGTGCGTTATGTGCTGGAAGGCGCAGGCCTGGAATGCACCGAACTCATCGATGAGCCCACCGCGGCCAACGCCCTGCTGGACGTGCAAAACGGCGCGGTGGTGGATGTGGGCGGCGGCAGCACCGGCATCGCGGTCATCGAGGATGGCCGGGTGACGTACACCGCAGATGAGCCCACGGGCGGCACGCATTTCACCCTGGTCATCGCCGGAGCCAAAGGCATTTCCTTCGAGGAAGCCGAGGCCCTGAAGCTCGATCCCGCGGCGCAAACGGGCCTGTTTCCCACCATCCGCCCGGTGATGGAAAAGGTCGCCACCATCATCCAGCGCCATCTTGCCGGGCGCAATGTGCAGCGCATCACCCTGGTGGGCGGCGCTGCGGCCTTTCCCGGTTTCGCCGATGTCGTAGCCGATGTCACCGGCATCCCCGCCATCGTCCCTTCCCGCCCCCTCTTCGTCACCCCTATTGGCATCGCTATGAGCCACAAGGCCTGATCTCATGACCGATCAATTTCAACTGCGAACCTATTGCTATCTCGACCGGATGCAGCCCCAGTATGCGGCCTTCATTGGCACCATCACTCTGGGCGATCTGCCTGTGGAGGGGATGGCCGCGCTCTACATCGAGATGGCCCCCGGCAACTGGGTGTTCCGCATGATCGATGTGGCGGTGAAGAGCACCAATGTAAAACCGGGCGCCCAGATCATCGAACGGGAATTCGGGATGTTCGAGGTGCATTCCTTTTCCCAGTCCGATGTGCTGCGTGCGGGCGAGATCGTGCTGGATCGGCTGGGATTGCGGGTGGAGCAGCGAGTGAAGCCCAAGATCGCGTCGGAGCAGATCATCACCAACGTGGATCCTTACCAGGCGCAGTTGCTCAATCGCACCATCCGCGGCATGATGCTGGTGCCGGGCCAGACCCTGCTGGTGATGGAGATGGCCCCCGCGGCCTATGTGAACCTGGCGGCCAACGAGGCGGAGAAGGCGGCCGCTATCAATCTGATGCACGTCAGCGGCGTGGGCCGGTTCGGGCGTATGTGGATGGCTGGAACCGAGGCCGACATCGTCGCCGCCCGCGATGCGGCGGTGGCTGCAATCGACGCCATCGACGGCGTGGAGGAATAAGGTATGGCAATCAAATTTTTGACCGAACGAGATATCGAACAGGCGGCCAGCCAGGGCGTGACCGAGATCGCACTGGACGCCAACACGCGGGTGACGGACCTGGCCCGGGACGCAGCCCAGCGTCTGGGCGTGCGTTTCGTGCAGCCGGGCGAAGCGTCACAAACCCCGCCGGCTTCTGCTCCCGCCCGGCCCGCTTATTCCCAACTGCATCAGCAGGTGCGGGCGGCCATCGTCTCCCAGCTTGGCATGGAGCCCGATGCCCTGGATGCCATCATCGACCGTGTGTTGAAGAGCGTGGAGGGCCAGGGCTGATGGTGCTGGGGCGGGTCATCGGCACGGCGGTGTCCACGCGAAAATATCCAGGCTTGGAAGGGGCTAAGCTGTTGGTGGTGCAGCAGCTCAGCAAGGAGCTGAGGCCGCGCGGGCGGCCCGCTGTGGCCGTGGACGTGGCCCAAGCGGGCGTGGGCGATCTGGTGCTGTTGGCCCGCAAGCGCGAAGCCGCAGTCGCGTTTTATGTCCCCGATATGCCCCTGGACCTGGCCGTGGTCGGCATCGTCGACACCGTCGATCTCACCAACCTCGATCTCGAATTCGAGTTACACGAAGGCTACAATCAGTTTTAGTCGCCCAATCATACACATCCCGAAGCCCTGTGTTGCAATTCGACCGAAGTGTACGCCATCGTTTCGTCAGACAAACCGCCCTCCCAGGAAAATCAAACGGCGATTCCTTGTCAGGTATGGTGCCTTGTCCATACTTTGACAACAAGAAGTCGATGTAATCCATAACTTCCGGCAATAAATGGCGTGGCATACTTTTTACTTTTTTATTGATATCTTTGACATCGATCATTTCGACCTCCTGAAAACAGTCGTCTCCACTCATTTCTACCATAGGCCGCAAGGTCTGTCAACCGAGCCCAGCAATTTCAAATTTGACCTGCCGAAAAGCCCCCCTCCCGGCCTCCCCCCGCTTCGGCTGACGCCTTGCAGGGGGAGGAGCCCTCTGGTTTGCACATTTGCGTAGCAAATGAGCATCTCCCTCCCCCGAACACGAGCGCAGCGAGTATCGGGGGAGGGTCGGGGTG
>JALXAF010000024.1 GCA_026992375.1 Anaerolineae bacterium | reverse complement strand
CTTGCTCATACTCCCGAACCACCTGGATTCGGAAGGCTTCACTATACCGTTTATAGACCTGCTTGGCCATCTTGTTTATGCCTCCTTTTCGGCTTTGTGGCATAAACATATATCAGGACGGGTCAAATTGAGACGAGCATGTTCGATATGGGATGAATATGCTGTAAAACCCACACAGGTTGATTGACGAGGTAAATGATGGAAAGTACCGCAAAGTTGTATGTAGAACAGTTTTGTCCATTATGCAAGACAGGCACAATAGGGTTCAGATTTTGTGACGGAGAGAACCGTGTGATCCTTATGTGCGATGAATGTGATTCGGTATGGGAATCACCAGATAATATTTGTATTGACAATGCGATATTTCTTGATCCACCCCAATTTTGTATTCCCGGAACCAACTGCTGCCTGATGCAATCGAGGTGGGCAACGATGGAAGAAATCAATAACCAGGGTTGGAGCACCAACATCTATACTGACTCTACGCGTGAACATCCACGATAGAAAAACATCATGACTGACGGGAAAGAGTAAAGATGTCTGTTCTCAACCCTACCGCCCCACAGCCGACCGCCGCTCACGCCCGCGCGGCCACATCCTGGGCGGCGCGAGCGATGAGGGGGATGAGCGCGCCCAGGCTCGCGAAGCGTTCGTCTTTCGTCTGCCCCCGCACGTAGCGAATGTAAATCTGGGCGGCGATGACAGTCAGTCGGAACAGCCCCAGCGCGTGGTAGAAATGCACATCCGACACATCCCGGCCCGAGATCTCGGCGTAGCGCTGCACCAGTTGCGCCCGGGTCCAAAAACGGGCGTCGCCCACCGGCATCTGGGCGATGGCCCGCATAGTGGGCGGATCGTCGGGTTCTGTCCAATAAGTGAGCAACGCGCCCAGGTCGGAAAAAGGATCGCCCAGGGTGCACATATCCCAATCGAACACCGCCACGATGCGGCCCGGATCGTCGGACGCGAACATGACGTTATCCAGCTTGTAGTCGTTGTGCACCAGGGTGGGCGAGGGAGAAGGGGGCTGATGGGCCTTGAGCCAGGCGTAGACCTCGTCCATGATGGGCAGGTCTTCAGTCTTGGCCGCGTGCCAGCGTTTGTTCCAGCCTTCGATCTGGCGGCTGATGAAGCCTTCGGGCCGGCCGAGGTCGCTCAGCCCCAGCGCAGCGAAGTCTACGGCGTGGAACTCGGCCAGGGTCTCGATCAGGGCCCGGCTCATGCGCTGGGGTGCGTCGGGGATGCCCGCGAACTCGGGCGGGATGGCTTTGCGCACCACCACGCCCTGCCGCCGCTCTACGATGATAAACGGCCCGCCAATGATGCTCTCATCCTGGCAGAACAGCCACGCCCGCGGCGCTTTGGGAAAGGCCCGATGCAACGCCGACAGCACTTTGTACTCGCGGGCCATGTCGTGGGCGTGTTTGGCCACCGGGCCCAGGGGCGGACGCCGCAGCACGTACTGCTGCTCGCCGAAATCCAGCAGATAGGTGAGATTGGCCACGCCGCCGGTGAACTGGCGCACGGTCAGGGGCTTGTCTGCGCCGGGGAGCTTATCTTTGAGCCAGGCTTGCAAGCGGGCCTGATCGAAGCGCTCGTCCGGGCGGATTGGGGATGTGTCAGTTGGCATGAGGAGGTGATAAGAAATCAACGGTTGAAGGATGAACATCCCCAAAAAGATTCATTATCGGGTATCAAGGGGAAATCAATACGATTGGACATTGATGCAGTTGCGGTTATAATCTTGGCAAGGCGGTGACAGCATGCCGCTTGTAAAGTTGACGAATTGATCAATCCCTCCCCAAAAAACAATGATTGAGGAAGCATGAGTCAACCAAATACTGGAGTAAAACGTATGTCCAAGAACAAATGCGGATGGACGAAATTTCTGGTCTGGACGGTTGGGATTGCTGCTGTTTCTCTCACCATTTTATCTTTGCTGGTGAGTTTCGATACGGAACAATGGCAGTACAAACTCATATCTTTTGTCGCTCCGATTGTTATGATCTACGCTCTTCCATTGGCTCTTTTTCTGTGTCTTGGGAAATCCAAACGCTCCTTACTCTGGGCATCTGTTGTTGGCCTAGCCTTCGGTTTTCTTGCCGGATACGCCATGATGAAATTGCCAAGCTACGGATGGGAGCAACTTTCTTCGCCGCCTAATGCCGTTTCAGAGTTGATAGGAGTTGATGCGAAGGGAAGTAGTTATTATGGCACGCTCTATGCAAGGTCAGACGATGGGCAGATTTGGGCGCTTGATAATCGCGACTGGCAACCTGTTGAAACAACTGCAAACGAAATAGTGGAACGAATCAAGAACCAACAACGCATTCAGAGAATGACGTGGGTAGTTCGCCCTTGGCTGCCAGCAACGGTCATTGATTCAGCTCAAGCCCGTTTTCCTCGAATAGAACAAATCGTTCAAGTTTACTATATTCTGACTGATGATGGGAATATCTGGTTTTGGGAAAAAATCTATGGATGGGAGTTCTTTTTTTATCTTCTAACTGCAATCGTAGGTGGAGGGTTAGCAATAGCTGCGACTTGGCTGTTCGACCTCATCAAATGGTTAAGCTAATCCCCAAACGTTTACAGCCCCTTTTCATATTCCCGCAAAATGCGGCGAGCGACGACCATCTTGTGCACTTCGTCGGCGCCGTCGTAGATGCGGGCGGCCCGCTCGTGCCCGTACCAGTAAGCCAGGGGCGTGTAATCGGTGACGCCCAGGCCACCAT
>JALXAF010000023.1:1762-9152 GCA_026992375.1 Anaerolineae bacterium | reverse complement strand
CCTCCTGCTCGTTCTGCACGTCCACGTCCTCATCGAAGATGACGATGGTCTTGGTCAATGACATCAGTCCCATGCCCCACAGGCCGTTGATGACCTTGCGGGCGTGGCCCGGATAGCGTTTTTTGATGGAAACGAAGATGAGGTTGTGGAACACGCCCGCGGGCGGCATGTTCCAGTCCACGATCTCGCCCTGAAACAGCTTCATCAGAGGCAGAAACAGGCGCTCGGTGGCCTTGCCCATCCAGTAATCCTCCATGGGGGGCAGCCCCACCACGGTGGCGGGATAGATGGCGTCGCGACGATGGGTGACCGCGGTGATGTGCATCACCGGATAAGCGTCGGGCGGGGTGTAGTAGCCGGTGTGATCGCCGAAAGGCCCCTCGGTGCGGCGCTCGTTGGGGTCCACCCAGCCCTCGATGACGATCTCCGCGTGGGCGGGAACTTCCAGCGGCTGGCTGACGCATTTCGTCAGCTCCACCGGCTTGCCACGCAACCAGCCCGCCAGCAGAAATTCATCCACGCCCGGCGGCAGGGGCGCGCTGCCCGACCACACCACCGCAGGATCGCCGCCCAGGCTCACAGCCACGGGGATGCGCTCCTGGCCCATCTTCCGGGCCTCGCGCTCGTGCTCGGCCCCGCCTTTGTGCAACTGCCAGTGCATGCCCACGGTTTTGTCGTCATAGACCTGCATCCGGTACATGCCCACATTGCGCCCGCCGCTGATGGGGTCGCGGGTGATGACGGTGGGCAGGGTGATGAAGGGGCCGCCATCTTCGGGCCAGCAGGTGAGGATGGGGATTCCGGCCAGGGATGCCGTCTCGCCGGTCTTGATCACCTGCTGCACGGGCGCATTTTTGACGATTTTGGGCTTCAGCCCTGCGCTCTTCAACGCCCCCAGCATATCTTTCGCCCGCCCCACCGCCGGGCCCACGCCCCTGGGCGGCCGCGGATCGATGAGCCGGGACATCTTCTCGTTCAGCTCATCCAGCTCTCGCACACCCAGGGCCCAGGCCATGCGCTTGGGGCTGCCAAACATGTTGATGAGCACGGGCATGTCGGATCCGGTCACGTTTTCGAACAGCAGGGCCTTGTTCTTGGCCATCGGCCCCTTGCTGACGCGGTCGGTGATCTCGGTGATCTCGAGATAGGGATCGACCGGAGCCTTGATCCGGGTCAGTTGCCCCCCCTTATCCAGCAGATTGATAAATTCGCGCAGGTCTTTATAGGCCATAGAACATCCTTATGCAGCCGATTTCAAGGGATGAATCTCGGCCTGCAACTGATCCCCGATCTGGCGTTTTGTCATCTCGATGTCGTAGCGCGTCTGCAGATTCAGCCAAAAGCGCTCGGATGTGCCAAAAAAGCGAGACAACCTCAAGGCGGTGTCGGGCGAGATGCCCCGTTTGCCATGAATGATCTCATTGATGCGCCGCGGCGGCACGTGGATTTCCTTGGCCAGCCGATATTGGCTGATCCCCAGGGGCTCCAGAAATTCTTCCAGCAAAATTTCGCCAGGATGGATGGGATGAAGCGTTTTTTCTGTCATCAGGTCTATTTGTGATAATCAACGATCTCGACGTCGTAAGCGTTTCCGTCTTTCCAGACAAAACAGATGCGCCATTGTTGATTGATGCGAATGCTGTACTGTCCAGAACGATCGCCTGTCAATTTTTCCAGTCTATTGCCGGGCGGAAGCCGCAGATCATCCAGAGCTTCGGCAGCGTCCAGCATATAGAGTTTGACCAACGCTTTCCGTTGAATCTCCGGCGGCAGATGAGAGATGAATTTGTGATCGAAGAGCCGTCGGGCGTCTTTGTCTGCGAACGACTTGATCATAATAACGGAAAGCGTTAATGGTTGTCAATCAAGGAATAGCTGCGTCTTCATCCTGTCACCGAGACCTTTTCTCCCCTTTTCACGCCTGCCATCAGCAGGCCGATGTTCTCGCGGGTGGCTTCCTCGCGGGGCACGATGTCGATGATCTCGCCCTTGTACATCACTGCGATGCGGTCGGAGAGGGACATGATCTCATCCAGTTCGGAGCTGACCAGCAGCACGGCCACGCCCTCGTCTCGCTTGGCCACGATCTGGTTGTGGATGAACTCGATAGAGCCCACATCGATGCCTCGGGTGGGCTGAGCCGCGATGAGCAGCTTGATGGGACGGCTGAACTCCCGGGCCACCACCATCTTCTGCTGATTCCCGCCCGAAAGGCTGCCCGCCATGGTATGCGGGCTGGGCGTGCGCACATCGAATTCCTGGATCAATTTCTCGGCATGTTCGATGATGGCCGGGCGGTTGACGGTAATGCCCTTGGCGAAGGGCGGCAGATTGTAGGTGTTCAGCACCAGGTTGTCGGCCACCGAATAGGTGGCGACCATGCCGTAGGCATGACGGTCCTCGGGCACGTGGCTGCTCTGGCCCTTTTGGGTGATGGCCCGGGGCGAAGCATTGGTCATATCCTCGCCATTGATGATCACCTGCCCCCCTTCCGCCTTTTTCAGGCTGGTGATGACCTCCACCAGCTCCGTCTGACCATTGCCCTGCACGCCGGCCACGCCCAAAATCTCGCCCTCGCGCACCTGGAAGCTGACCCCGCGCAGGGCTTCATCGCCCAGATCGCTCTTGGCCCGCAGGTTCTTCACCTCCAGCACCACATCGCCGGGCCGGGCGGGCTTCTTGTCCACGGTCAGGATGACTTCGCGGCCCACCATCATGGCCGCCAGCTTCTCCTGAGTGGCCTCGGCGGGCGTGGTCTCGCCCACCACCTTGCCATTGCGCAGCACCACAATGCGGTCGGAAATGTAAAGCACTTCTTTCAGCTTGTGCGAGATGAAAATGATGGACTTGCCCTGCTTCTGCAGGCGCTTCATAATCTCGAACAACCCCTCGATTTCCTGGGGCGTCAGCACCGCGGTGGGCTCATCCAAAATCAGGATCTCGGCCTCCCGGTACAGCGCCTTGATGATCTCCACGCGCTGTTGCACGCCCACGGGCAGGTCTTCCACCGTGGCGTAGGGGTCTACATCGAGATGATAGCGGTGTGAAAGCTCTGTGATCTCGCGGGCCACCTTTTTGATATCCAGCAACCCGTTTTTCTTCACGCTCTCCGCACCCAGCATGATGTTCTCGGCCACGGTCATCACTGGCACCAGTTGAAAATGTTGGTGCACCATGCCGATGCCCAGGGCGATGGCGTCCTTGGGGTTGTGCATCTCCGCCTTCTTGCCATTGACGTAAATTTCGCCTTCGGTGGGCTTGTAAAGGCCGTAGATGATGTTCATCAAGGTGGATTTGCCCGCGCCATTCTCCCCCAGTAGGGCCAGAATCTCGCCTTTGTACAGGGTGAGATTGACGTCATCGTTGGCGACGACGCCCGGGAAACGCTTGGTGATATGTTTGACCTCCAGGGCCGGAATTCTATTTTCACTCATGACTTTGCCTCCGTCCGGGGGAGATTATTCGGATGATCCTTCGGTCTCGTACACTTTGCCTTCAGCCGCGGGCGGCCGCACCCGGCCGACAAAGCCCGCCACCGCGATGATGGTGACCAGATATGGCAACATGCTGATAAAGTGCCGGGGGATATTGACCACGCCCGCCAGCAGCAACGCGTTCTGCACGCCTTGCGTGTACCCAAACAGGGTGGCTGCGCCCAAAGCGCCGAAGGGCATCCAGTTGCCGAAGATCATGGCCGCCAGCGAGATGAAACCGCGCCCGGCCGTCATGCCCTCCTGAAACTGCCCCACAGCCTCCAGCACCAGAAAACCGCCCGCCAGGCCCGCCACCATGCCGCCCAGCGTCGTATTCAGATATCGATAGAAATTGACGTTGATGCCCACCGTATCCGCGGCCCGGGGATGTTCACCCGCGGCCCGGCTGCGCAGTCCCCACTTGGTGTGGAACAGACCGATGTGCAACGCGATGACGATGATGAATGCGGCGTAGGTGATGGGCGGATTGTTGAAGAAAATATCGCCAATCACCGGAATCTTGGAGAGGAGAGGAATGGCGATGGGCGAAAATTTGCCCTCGGCCACCGAATCGGGGTTGAACAAATAGGAAGTGAGCCCTCCGGCCAGCAGGATCAGGAAAGTGCCGGAGATAATTTGATCCATCTTGAATTTGATGGAAAACAAAGCGTGGATGTAACCCATCGCAGCGCCCGCGACCAGCGCCGCGGCCACGCCCACCAGCAGGCTCGCCATCAGCGGCCAGTCGTTGGTGGCCACTTTGGCCACAAACCCGGCGAAAGCGCCCGCCAGCATCATGCCCTCGATGCCGATGTTGATGATGCCGGTGCGCTCGCAAAGGATGCCCGCCATCGCGCCCAGCGCCAGAGGAATGGTGGCTCGCAGGGTGAAATTCAGCGTGCTGACGCCAAACAGCACCCGCCACATGGAATTATCGGGTATCGGCAACAGATTGACGACAATGCCGACGATGATCAGAACCATCGCAACGGCCAGTGCGATCAGAGATGTCTTTTTGAAACGTGTTGGGCTGCTCATAAGCCTCTCCCTTGAGAGGATGGAAAATCAGAAAACGAACAGAATTTACAGACGATGCTCGAACAGGATCCAAGATCATTGACAATTGACAATTAGCAATTGACCATTATCACCCGCCGCCCCACGAGATCTTGGGCGTCGTCTCTTTCTCTTCGGGTGACTTGCGGATGCGATAGATGTAGCGGATGATGGCGGGTGCGGCCACAAAAGCCAGCAACAGGGCGTTGATCACCTGGATGATGTCAGACGAAACGCCCGAATCGAACTGCATCTTGGCCCCGCCCGCGGCCAGCGATGCCAGGAAAAACGCGGCCAGGCCCACGCCAAAGGGATTCGTCTGTCCCAGCAGCGCCACGGTGATGCCATCGAAGCCCACCGAGCCGCCGAATTCGGGCGCAAATTTGAAATTCACCCCCAGCGTCTCGATAGCCCCGGCCATGCCCGCCAGCGCCCCGGCCAGCATCATCGCCAGAATGATGGTCCAGCCCACGCGGATGCCCGCATATTTGGACGCCTTGAAATTCTGGCCCACGGTGCGCAGCTCGAAACCGATGGTGGTCTTGTAGATAAGCCAGGCCATGACGAAGATGGTGATAATCGCCAGAGCGATGCCCCAGTGCACCCGGTAGGGTGGCCCGAAGATGAAGGGGATGCGGGCGCTTTCCACCACCGGCGGCGTCTGGGAGATGGCCTTGGCCGCGGGGTCCCACAGAGGGCCCGGCTTCTGCCCCTGCGACCCGCCCGCATACACCGTCCAGCCTGCAAACAGAGCTGCGATGTAGTTCAGCATGATGGTGGTGATAACCTCATGCGCTCCGGTGGTCACCTTGAGGATGCCCGGGATCGAGCCCCACAGCAATCCGCCCAAAATGCCTGCAGAAATCGCCAGCGGCACGTGGATGATGGCGGGCATGTCCGCAAAATTGATGCCCACCCAGACCGAGAAGATGGTTCCCATCATAAACTGGCCCGAAGCGCCGATGTTGAACAAGCCAGCCTGGAACGCAACAGCCACCGAAAGACCGGTCAACAGCAACGGCGACCACTTGCGGATGGTGGTGGCCCAGCCTCGGGCGCTGCCGAACGCCCCCTGGAAAAGCCCCTTGTACGCGGCGATGGGATTATCCCCCGCCAGCCACATGATGATAGCGCCCACGACCAACGCCGTGAGCACGGCCAGCACAGGAATCAGCAGGGAGCGAAACAAACGACGGAGAGAAAAATGGCCCATAAGCGAACCTCTCAACGATGAAGGATGGATAAAAATGTATGGCAAAAGCAAGCCGATCAACGTCGATCACAACTTTGCTTCACGCCATTTTGATTATCGGCAAAAGTAACTGCTAACGTACTCGACTTTAAGCCTCAAAAAGCCACGAAGGCTCGAAGTTTTTCGAAGGCGCGAAGGAAAAAATAAAGAAAATGCTTCGTGCCTTCGTGGCACAAAGTGGTGATGAGACCTTGGTAGTTATCGGCAAAAACAAAAAACAGGGATGGTGACAACAAGTCTAAATCCAATCCCTGTTTTTGTGCAACTATTGATTTACTTTCGCGAGGACGTCAACCGCCGGGATGATAACCGGTGTCGATGGAGCCGTCCAGGAGGCCTTCTTTGGTCTTGGCCAGCAGATCCTTCACATCCTGCGGCACCTTGTCCTCGAAGTCATGGAAGGGGGCCAGGCCCACATCGCCCACGTAGTTGCCGCCGGGGAAGTCACCCGCTGCGGCCTTCGTGATTAGATCGGCGACGCCCGGGGTGATGAGCTTCATGGCGGAGGAAACCAGGCAGGGATGCGCGGCGGGCAGGGTCTCCCACTGGTCGGTGTCCACACCAATGCAGTAGACTTCTTTGCCAGCCTCGGCCGCGGCCGCGACTTCCTGCAAAGCGCCGTTGCCGGTCATGCCGCCAGCGCCGAAGACCACGTCTGCGCCCTGATCCATGGCCTGCTTGGCCGTGGCCGCGCCCCATTCGGGGTCTACAAAGGCCTGCGAAAGCTCGCCAGGATGATAGGTGGAGATGATCTTGATGTCGGGCTTGGTGGCCTTGGCGCCCGCCTCGTAGCCCTCCTTGAAGGCGACGACCGGGGGAACCAGGTCGGTGCCCAGCACGGCGGCGATGGTGCCGGTCTTGTCCAGCGAAGCAGCCAACACGCCAGCCAGATACCCCGCTTTGTCTTCGGGGAAGATGAGGCCCGCGTAGTTGGGCAGAGGGTCGGCCTGGAACTGATCGACGCCGATGAACATGATGTCGGGATTGTTGGCGGCCGCTTCGTGGGTGGCGTCGCCCAGAGCAAAGCCCACGCTGATGATCACGTTGTAGCCGTTCTCGACGAACTGGTTGATGTTATCCGCGTAGTCCTTGGCGTCCTTGGTCTCGATGTACTTGATGTCATCTTCAGACATGCCCAGCTTCTCGGCGGCCATTTTCACGCCTTCCCAGGCCGACTGGTTGAAGCTGCGGTCGTTGATGCGACCCACATCGGTGACAAGGCCGACCTTGAAGCCTTCGGGGGCCTTCACCTGAGGAGTTTCTTCTTCCTTCTTCTCTTCCTCTGCAGGCGCGCCGCCGGGGTTGTAGCCGGTGCTGATGGAGCCGTCCATCAGGCCTTCTTTGGTCTTGGCCAGCAGATCCTTCACTTCCTGCGGCACCTTGTCCTCGAAGTCGTGGAAGGGGGCCAGGCCCACATCACCCACGTAGTTGCCGCCGGGGAAGTCGCCATTGTAGGCCTTTTCGATCAGTTCGGCCACGCCGGGGGTGATGAGCTTCATGGCGGAGGAAACCAGGCAGGGATGCGCGGCGGGCAGGGTCTCCCACTGGTCGGTGTCCACACCAATGCAGTAGACTTCTTTGCCAGCCTCGGCCGCGGCCGCGACTTCCT
>JALXAF010000023.1:0-1662 GCA_026992375.1 Anaerolineae bacterium | reverse complement strand
CCTTGGTCTCGATGTACTTGATGTCATCTTCAGACATGCCCAGCTTCTCGGCGGCCATTTTCACGCCTTCCCAGGCCGACTGGTTGAAGCTGCGGTCGTTGATGCGACCCACATCGGTGACAAGGCCAACTTTGAACGCCTTCTTCTCGGGCTTGGGAGCCTCGGTGGGCTTTTCTGCGGGCTTCTGTGCAGGAGCCTCGGTGGCAGCGGCTGGCTTTTCTTTAGCCGGAGCCTGAGTAGGCGTGGCTTTGCCACCGCCACAGGCGCTGAGCGCGACGACGCTCGCCAGCAGCAGGGCAAGCAGAATAAATAATGTTGACTTACGCATAGGTTCTTCTCCTCCTGTGAGAGAAATGGAATGGAACATTGAGATGTAGTCGGATTGACGAATTTGCCACCCATCAAGTATAAAAGAAATCGCGATGGTATTGCAACATTTCCGTATTGGTGGAGACTGTAACCGTTGAGTTGGAGGCGCAGGAACATCACGCTTGCCGCGTGCGACTTACCTGGCCGCTCTCACACTGGTGCCGGGTGAAGAGAAGCGGATGCAAAGAGGCCCGAGAGCGTACATCCCTCGGGCCTGAAAGAAATCAACGTCTGAAGATCGGAAGATCGGCGCGGTCACGACAGAACATTATCCTTGCTCACCCTCTTCCGACGCAGGCGGATTGTTTTCATCGTAAATCCAGGGTTCTGCCGGGCGAAGATGGCCGGTGAGGATGTTGTTTCGCACCTGATTGATCTCCTCCTGCATTTTCTGCGGCACTTTGTCATCGAATTGATGATACGGGGCTAGATCGACGCCAAGATTTTCGAGCGTTCCCACGTAATTCTCACCGCCTTGGAAGCTGCCCGCGGCGTAGGCCACGATGTTATCGAAAACAGCCTTGTCGGTGCGCTTCATCACCGATGTGAGGATTACGTTGCCATATTCGGGAAAGGCCACATACCAATCCACTGTAGCGCCGATGAACATCTTGCCCTCTTCCTGTGCAGCCTGGGCGCTGCCTTTGGCCGCATCCTGAGCCACAGCGAAGATAACGTCGCAGCCTCGATCGAAGAAATCGCCAGCCACATGACGGCCCGCCTCCTCCGTGGCGCTCTCGTTGAGTAGAACGCCTTTCTTCTCATACACGTCCCAGCCCAGGATTTTCAAATCAATGCCATTCTGACGACGATAGTAGTCCGCGCCATTGTAGAAACCAGTCATGTAATCGGTCACATTCTCTGTGTCCTCCGAGCCATAGACGCACACCACGTCCGTCTGGCTCATGCCTCCGGCAAGATACCCCGCCATGTAGCTGGACGGGATGATGTCGAAGGTGATGCCGCGCACATTCGGAGCGTTCGCCTCGGAATCCACGATCGCGTACGCTGCATCGGGATGCGATTTGGCTGCATTGGCAACGGCCTGAGACATCTCTTTGCCCACAACGATGGTCAGATCCGTCCCCTCAGTGGCGAATTCATCCAGCAGCCTGGCGTAATCGGTCTCAGACGAGCTTTCCTTATAGCTGGCCTCAATGGTGAAGAGATTTTCCGCCTCCTGAATGCCCTTCCAGGCCAGGGCGCTGTAAAATTTCTCCTTCACGCCGCCAATCGCCGTGACCAACCCCACGGTGATGGGATTCAACTGCGCTTCGGGGATGGGGGTGGGCG
>JALXAF010000022.1 GCA_026992375.1 Anaerolineae bacterium | reverse complement strand
GCGCAATTGGAGCGGGCGAAGGCTAACTTGCAGCACGCCCAGGAAGCCTACGACAAGATCGCTTCCCTGCCTAACGCCTCGATGATGCCCCAGGCCATCCAGTTGCAGCAGGCCACGATTGATTACGAAACCGCCAAGGCGAACCTGGAGGTGACCCTGGCTCCGGCCACCGAAAGCCAGAAAGCCCAGGCCCTGGCGCAGATCGCCGCGGCCGACGCCGCGGTGGCCCAGGCGGAAGCTTCGTTGCAGCGCCTGTTGAACGGCCCCAAGCCCAGCGATCTGGAAGTCCTGGCGATTCAGGTGGAGCAGGCTGGCATCGGCGTCGAATCCGCAGAACTGGCGTTGCGCAACACCCGGCTCGTTTCCCCCATCGATGGCGAAGTGGGCATTATCAACATCCGCGAGAATGAAATCCCCAATCCCTCTCTGCCCGCCATGATCATCGCCGACCCCGGGGGCTTCCACATCAAACTCAATGTGGATGAGCTGGATATCGGGCAGCTCGAAGTGGGGCAAACCGCGGTCGTCACAGTCGACGCCCTGAACGACGCCCAACTCACGGGCGTCATCTCCAGCATCGCACCGGTGGCCAATACGACAGCGCTGGGCGGCAGTGCGATTGTCACCTACGAGGTCATTGTCGATCTGGATCCCACCGATCTACCCCTACGCAGCGGCATGACCGCCACCGTCGCCATCATCACCGATAAAGCGGAAAACGTCATCGTCATCCCCAACCGGGTGATGCACCTGGATGAAACCACCCGCAAGCCGTACGTCGAAAAGCTGATCGATGGCGTGCCCACGCGGGTGGATATCGTGCTGGGTCTGCGCAATGAGCAATCCAGCGAGGTTATCTCGGGCCTGGAAGAAGGGGATCAGCTTGCCATTCGCCGCGTTGGCACGGGCGAAATCCTACGACGGCAATTCTTCGGGGGAGGTTGATCCATGCCCGAATCGCAACGCGTTATCGAGTTGGTGGATGTCACCAAAGTCTATCAAATGGGGGCTTTCGAGGTGCACGCCCTGCGCGGCGTGTCCTTGCAAATCCATCGCGGCGAGTTCGTCTCCATCATGGGGCCCTCGGGCTCAGGCAAATCCACCATGATGAACATCATGGGGGCTCTTGATGTCCCCACCAGCGGATTTTACGCGCTGGATGGCGTCGATGTGGGCAGTCTCAGCGACGACGAACTGGCGGATATCCGCAACAAGAAGATCGGCTTCGTTTTTCAGAATTTCAATTTGCTGCCCCGCACCTCGGCTCTGGCCAATGTGGAGCTGCCCTTGATCTACGCCGGAGCCAAAAATCGACGGGAGCGGGCGCTGAAAGCGCTGGAGATGGTGGGGCTGGCCGATCGCACGCATCACCGCCCGAACGAACTTTCGGGAGGACAGCAGCAACGCGTGGCCATCGCCCGGGCGCTGGTCAACAATCCCAGCATCATCCTGGCCGATGAACCCACCGGCAATCTGGATTCCATGGCGGGTGCGGAGATCATGCGCATCTTCCAGGAGCTCAACGAAAACGAGGGGATCACCATCATCTTCGTCACTCACGAGCCCGAGATCGCAGCCCACACCCGCCGCATTGTGCGCCTCCATGACGGGCGTATCGTAAGCGATGCACCGGTGAAGAACCCGAAACGGGCGGGCGAACGCGCTTACGAACGCACTGTCACCGATCTCCTCAACCATGCGGTCGAACAATCCGCCAGCGCCGAAGCGCCCGCAGAGGAGGCGACGTCATGAACTTGCTCGAAGCCTTCCGCATCGCCCTGCGGGCCCTGACAGCCAACAAAATGCGCTCCATCCTCACCATGCTGGGCATCATCATCGGCGTGGCCGCGGTCATCGCACTGATGAGCGTGGGCCAGGGCGTGCAGGTCATGGTCGCGGAACAACTGCAATCCGCTGGCTCCAATCTGTTGATCGTGGTGCCCGGCAATCTCAAAGACGCCCAGCCTGGCGATCCCCGCATGCGTCGCCCCAGCAACCCCCTCACCAACGGCGATTGGATGGCCATCCGCGATCCGCTGCACGTGCCGCATCTGGTGGCGGTGGTCCCTGAGGCGGATGGCCGGGCCAACGTCTCCTACGGCAAAACGACTCTCGCCATCGGCGTCACGGGCAGCAATGAGGAATACCCGGTTGTACGCAACTATTTCCCGGCCGACGGGCGTTTTCTGAGTGCCGAAGACGTGTTGGGAGAAGCGCGCGTGGTCGCCCTGGGCAGCAACGTGGCGGAAAAGCTCTTCCCCTCCGATGTCTACCCTGTTGGACAAAGCATCCGCATCAACAACATCCCCTTTCGCGTCATCGGCGTGATGGAAAAGAAGGGCGGGGGCGGTTTTGGCAGCTTCGACGACATGGTTTTCGTGCCCTTCACCACGGCCCAGCAACGCCTGTTTCCCTATCTGCGCAGCTCGCGCGGCGAACCGACCCTTTCTCTCATCCTGGCCAAGGTGGATAGCGAGGAGAACATCGATCAGGCTGCTGCAAAAATCGAAGACCTGTTGCGCGCCCGCCACAACATCACTTATCTGGATGAAGACGACTTCAGCGTCATCAATCAGGCGGATATCCTGGATATCTTCGGCAGCATTACGGGTGTTCTCACCACCTTTTTGGGTGGTATCGCCGCCATCAGCTTGTTGGTGGGCGGCATCGGCATTATGAACATCATGCTGGTTTCCGTCACCGAGCGCACCAGGGAGATCGGTCTGCGCAAGGCCGTGG
>JALXAF010000021.1 GCA_026992375.1 Anaerolineae bacterium | reverse complement strand
TTTGTGCGCCCGCCATTCTTTTCTTCATCCAGGGTGCCATACATCATCGAGGTAAGAACTTATGACGCAATACTTCAGCAAGATTACCGGCTGGGGCATGTATGTGCCCGAAAATGTGCTGACGAATCATGATTTGGAAAAAATGATGGACACCAATGACGAGTGGATCGTCACGCGGACAGGCATCCGGGAACGCCGCATCGTCTCCGAGGGTGAAGCCACGGTCAGCATGTCGGTGAAAGCTTCGCAGCGAGCGCTGGAGAAAGCGGGCATCAGCGCCGAAGACCTGGACTTGATTATCCTCGCCAGCTCTACGCCCGATTACCTCGTGCCCCCCGCCTCAAGCATCATCCAGGATCAACTGGGGGCGACGAAAGCCGCAGCCATGACCGTCGTGGCGGGCTGCTCTGGCTTTGTTTACAGCCTCAACACCGCCGCCCAATTCATTCAGACGGGCGCTTATGAACATATCCTCGTCATTGGGGCCGAAACCATCAGCGCAGGCATCGACTGGGAAGACCGGGGTACAGCCATTCTCTTTGGAGATGGGGCGGGCGCGGTTATTGTCAGCCGCTCACTGCAGCCGGGCGGATTGCTTAGCATGAAAATGGGGTCGGACGGCTCGGGCTGGGACGCGCTCATCGTGCCCGCCCTGGGAACCAGGAATTATCCCAGCCATGAAAATATCGAGAAAAAAGAGCACAAGCTGAAAATGAAGGGCCGCCCGGTCTTCAAATTCGCCACTCGGGTGATGAGCGACGCCACCGTGGATGTGGTCACCCAGGCGGGGCTGACCATGGACGACATCGATGTGCTCATTCCGCATCAGGCCAACCAGCGCATCATCGATCTGGCCCTGCGGCGACTCAACTTCCCTGCTGAAAAGACCATCGTCAACCTCGATCGTTATGGCAACACCTCAGCGGCTTCTGTGCCCCTGGCCATGATCGAGGCGCTGGAAGATGGTCGCATCAAAGACAACGACAAGGTCGTGATGATCGCGTTCGGCGCGGGCCTCACCTACGCGGCCGCCGTGTGGCAGTTCCAACCCATGGAGGTCAGCCCCGAGGACGAGGCCATCCTGGTCACCAACTGGCCCGTAGACAGCGCGTTCCAGCGCAAGATGCAAGAGATGCGCGCCGCTGCCTTCAAGATGAAAGTCCAGGCCCGCACCAAGGCCTCCGAAGCCTCCATGGCCATCATGCTGCCCCTTTACTCCTTCCGCAAGGGCTTGAAGAAACGCGGCAAGAAAAACGGCAAGGACGAGCCCAAAGCCCTGGAGGACAAGCAGAGCCAGTAAGCTGCTCTCTACCAAAAGCAAAGCCCCGGACCAAACGGTTTCGGGGCTTTTTCTTTATCCGGGCCAGAATGCTTGGAGACCGCCGTAGCGAGGGCGGATGTCTCGCCTCATCCGCCCTCGTGACGGGCCGACGTTTCGCCTCGCCAGCCAAACCCCTCTGCCCCACTCCTCTCGCCACTCAATTATTCGTTATAAGGGAGCCTTCTACTACCCTTTCTCTACTTCATAAACGCCAACGATCAAATTTTTCCGGCATCCGCTGCGCAAAAAATGCTATTTTCCGCAACTACCTTGAAAATAGAATGCTTGCTGAGTGCTGAAGATTCGCAAAGCCAACGTTGGGGGAGTCTGCAAACGGCGTGATGCGTAATGCGCAATACGTGAGGAAGTTACACAACTACCCCCTCCCAGTCCCCCGCTTTGGCTGACGCCTTGCAGAGGGGGCATCCCTCTGAAGTGTAGAGCGAGAGCATCGCCTTTACCAGAGCTCGCAGATCATCCCGCAATTGACACGCCATCATCCTGTGATATACTGATATTCGTCCTCGCTTCCGATTGTTTCAACAAACACCCCGCCATGAAGTCTCATGAATGCCTCTTCTCTCCCCTCCATCTCTGAGCTGGCGGCGCAATGCGAACGGGAAACCACTCGATTTTTCAGAACCAGGCAGAAAAATAGCAATGACGATAGCTGCCTGCAACTGTTCAGGCTGGCTGCGTTGGAAAATGACGAAGAAGCGTGGGAAGCCATCTATCGGCAATACGCGCCATTGGTGAAGGGGTGGGTGCTTCGCCATCCAGCATTTTCGCAAACGGGCGAGGACGCTGATTATTTCATCAACATGGCGTTTTCGCGCATGTGGCAAGCGATGACGCCGGAAAAATGCCAGCGATTCGATAACATCAAAAGCGTATTGCGCTACTTGCAAGCCTGCACGCACAGCGCCATTATCGATTTCGTTCGCAACAATCAACTGGAGGCGCTAGATATCGAAACCCAGAAAATCCACCGGAAGATCGAGGCCAGCATCATCGATGCGAACGAGCGTTTGCATGATCGGATTTATTCCAAAGAGGCGCTGGAGATCATCGAACAGCGGATGAAGACGCCGCAAGAAAGCGTCGTGCTTTACGAGGCGTATGTCCTCGGGTTGAAAGCAGGCAATATCTTCCAACGACATCCAGAGCTGTTTCAGAACGTGAAAGAGGTCTACCGGGTCAAGGAAAACATCCTGGCCCGATTGCGGCGCGATAAAGGCCTGCGAGAATTATTGGCCTGAAATGCCGAAAAAATGCCTGTTCGAACGTTTATCTAATAAACAGGGATGAAATGATTATGACGTATCCTCCGCCTCACGCTCACTACTCGGACGCCGACCTGCTGGCCTGGTTGGAAGACGACAAAGAACTTGGGACTCACATCGAACATTGTGAAGCCTGTCGTCAACGCGCCATGCACCTGGCGCAGGAAGAGAAACGGCTGCAATTACTGCTATTCCGGGCCGATTGCCCTTCGCCCATGACGCTGGCCAATTACGAACTCGATCAACTTTCTGTTGAGAAGCGGCGGATTGTCAGCGCCCACATCGCCCAATGCCCGCATTGCAGTCAAGAGCTGGCCTGGCTGCGGCAATTCATGGCTACGCCAATCTCGCAAGCAATCTCGGCGCCGCAAGAAGCGCCCAATCCGCTAAATGAGGTAAAAGAAAGCATCCGCGTCATCGTGGCCCGGTGGGTGAATCGAGTGACAGAAGGCTCGGGCGCGGGAATGGGGATGCAGCTCGCCATGGGCGCTATGCGGGGCGGAGGCGAACAACATCCCATGCTCTTCGATGCGGATGAATTGCAAGTGACGCTGGAATTCTACGAAGATCAAACGCATCCGGGCAAGCATCAACTGGTGGGGTTGCTCATTGGGGATGAGGCGCCCGAGCATTTTCGGGTGCAAATCTGGCGGGATAACACCTGTCTGGCCGAAACAGAGGTCGATGAACTGGGCAACTTCACCATCGACAACCTGACTCCGGCCATGTACGATCTGAAACTGATCCACCCAAAGCTCGAAGTGCAACTCAACGCGCTGGATATTTAGAGCAAGCCGCGGCGCAACAGAATGCGCTTCCATCCCATGCAAAGGTCTCAGCTCAGTCAGCTCCTGACGGAACAGTCCGACGCCGAGGCCCGCGCCCGGCTTCTCGCCCAAAACGCCGCCCTGCTGGATGACCAACTGGCGCAGGCGTTGAAAGCCCAGGCGGATCACTATCTGCGCACCGAGGTGCAGCGCTCTCTCGACATCGCTGAGACGCTGATAACCATGGCCGAGTATTCGCGCCGACCTGCGCATCGCGCGCTGGGTTTGCTGGCCCGGGCCAACGCCTACGCCCTGGGCCTGGGAGAATATCAGCGTTCCCTGGCGGGTTACGAAGAAGCCGCCGCCATCTACGAGCAATTGGGCGAGCGGGTGAATGTAGCCCGATCTCAGATCGGCAAAGTGTGGGCGTTGACCAATCTCAGCCGGTATGCGGAGGCCGAAGAAACCGCGATTCGGGCCGCGAAGATATTCGAAGAGGCGGGCGAGAGCTCGATGCTGGCCAAAATCACCATCAATCGGGCCGTCAACCTGGGGCGGCAGGGCGATGACGCGGGGGCGCTGGCCCTGTTCGACGACGCCCGCGAGATTCTGACAGCGATGGGCGAGGAAGGCGCCTCCTATCTGCCCTGGATCGAACAAAACCGCAGCATCGTCCTGCGCAACATGGGCCGCTTGCAAGAATCACTGGTCGCGGCGGAGAACGCCTTGCGGGGCATGGAGGCCGCGGGAGAGCTGGTGGAGGCCGCCCGCGCCCGCCAGAGCATGGCCATCACCTATCTGATGCTGGGCCGCTACACCGACGCCCTCACCCTCATGGACGAGGCCCGGAACATCTTTCTGAACGATGGCCGCCATCGCGACGCCCTCCTGCTGGATGTGTTCCTGTGCGATTGTCTGCTACCCCTGCGACGCTTTCGCGATGTGCTGAGCATCACGCGCAACGTGCGCCCCTTCTTCGCCCAACGGGGCATGGACAAAGAGATCGGGCAGGCGCTGCTGGATGAGGCCGTGGCCTACGCGGGCCTGGGACGCTATGACGACGCCCAGAAATCCCTGGCCGATGCCCGCAAGCACATCCTGGCCGATGCAGACCCAACCCTCATCGCCAGCGCAGACCTGGAGCTGGCCGCCTTGTTGCTGCATCTGGATGACCCAGAACAGAGCGCGGCGTTGCTGGCGTACGCCGAACAAGTCTTCAGAAAACACAATCGCGCGCCGCAACTGGCCCGGACATGGTTGCTGCAAGCCAACATCGCGCTGCGTCAGCAACAATGGGAGCGGGCGGAGCGGCTGGCGCAGCGGGCGTTGAACATCGCCCGGGAAGAGAAGATCGTTTCTCTGGCCTTTCGCGCCAGGCGCATTTTGGGGCGAATCCTGGCGCATCGCAACGAACTGTGGCAGGCCATGGAGCAGTATGAGCGCGCCATCCAGCACCTGGAACGCCTGCACGGCTACTTGATGATCGAATTCCAGGCCGATTTTCTGGAAGACAAAACCGAAATCTACGAGGACGCGGTGCAGATCGCCCTGCGCCTGAGAGCGCCGGAAAAAGCCCTGGAACTGACCGAACGCTCCAAATCCCGCTCCCTGCTGAACATGATCGCCCATCGCATCGATCTCGGCCTGCACGCCCGCAGCCAGCAGGATGAAGCCATCGTCGAGGAGCTGGTGCGGCTGCGACAGGAGCGGGATCGAATTCTGCTGCGCTGGGAGACGGGCGAGGATGTGCGCGCGGGCCAGGACGCCAACAAAGCCCAGCAACGCATCTGGGAGCTGGAACAGGAGATCACCAAACTCTGGCGTCAGCTTCTCCTCCACAACGCCGACTACGCCCGCGACGCGACCCTGTGGCAGGTTCGCACCGAGCCGCCCGGACCCTGGCTGGATGAAGACACCCTGCTGGTGGAATACTTCGTCGCCAGGGATCAGCTCATCGCCTTTCTGGTGGATGGCGACCGGGTGCAGGCCGTTCCGCTGGCCGCGCCGCCGGCCCAGGTCACGCGTCTGCTGACCATGCTTTCGCTCAACAATCGCACGCTGCCCTGGGCCCCGCGCGAACGTCAGCGACAACTGGCCCGCAACGCCCGCGGCCTGCTGCAAAAACTCCATCAGCAGCTCATCCAGCCGCTGCAACCCCGCTTGCAACAGTACGCCCGGCTCATCATCACGCCCCACGGCAACCTGCACTATCTCCCCTTCCACGCCCTCTTCGATGGCGAGCGTCACCTCATCGAAACCCACGAGATATCCTATCTGCCCGCCAGCAGCCTGCTGCCCTTCGTGCTGCGTCAGCGCCCCCACGACGATAGCAAGATAGCCTTTGGCTATTCTCATCATGGCTTGCTGCCCAAAGCGGTGGAAGAAGCCCGGGCCGTGGCCGACATCATGGCCGGAATCGCGCACGTGGAGGAGGACGCCACCATCGCCCGGCTGAAGGAGGAGGGCAAAGCGGCCCGGCTGCTGCATTTCGCCACGCACGGCGAATTCCGCGCCGACAATCCCCTGTTCTCCGGCATTCTCCTGGCCGATGGCTGGCTCACCGCCCTGGATATCTTCAATCTGCGCCTGCAAAGCTCGCTCATCACCCTCAGCGCCTGCGATACGGGCCAGCATCGCATCGCGGGCGGCGACGAGCAGCTGGGCCTGACTCGAGCCTTCCTCTACGCGGGAGCCTCCTCGCTGTTGCTCAGCTATTGGCAGATTCCCGACGCCATTGCCATGGATTTCATCACCGATTTCTATCGTCATCTGGCCGCGGGCGACCGCAAAGCCACCGCGTTGCGCCGGGCGCAGTTGAATCTGCTGAAACGCGGCCGCGAAGATGATGAAGCATCCCACTATCGCCACCCCTTCATCTGGGCCCCCTTCTTCCTCATGGGCTCACCCAACCATCTATAAGCGAGTAGAATCATGGCAAAACGAACTTCGGGCCGTCCCCCCGCCATTCCCAACCAGATCATCCTCTTCGGTCATCCCCAGCGCATCGAAGCCATGCTGAGCGGGCCCGGCGAATCCTACGCACGCCCGACCATCCTGCCCGACAGTGACGATCAGCTTGCACGGGCGCTGCGCCTGCTGACAAAGGCCAGCTTCGTCCTCAAAACCCCGGATGATCCGACTCAACAATTGCTGCCGGGATTATCTCAGCAACGGGAATTGCGGCTGTATCGACTGGATGGCGACGAGAAACAATTGCTGGACGCCCTGCACAGTCGCAGGCGGGGCTTCGAAGATGTCATCATCGAACGCAACTACCGCATTCGCGCCATCCCCTGGACGGGCGCTGGCAGTCCGTGGACGGGGGCGGGAAGTCCCTGGACCGGCGCAGGTAGTCCGTGGACGGGCGCAGGCAGTCCGTGGATCGCGGGCGGAAGCCCCTGGACCGGAGCAGGCAGCCCCTGGCTGGAAATGCCGGGCCAGGGCGGCGAGTTCGTGCGCAAACGGGCCGAGCGCCTTTTCGAAGATCAATGGGCTTTCGGTCCCGACGGCGTAGACGCCCGCAGCATCCTGGCGGCCCACACGCCCGGAAAGGAGGACGGCCAGGATGTCATCGTGGGCGTATTCGACACATCCCCCTTCCCGCCGACTTTCACCAGCGTCACCCTGGATACGTCGCCCGCGCCCATGACCCTGAGCCTCGAACACCCCATTCCGGGCGGCTCACCCTCGGGCTGCGGCGGCGGACTGGGCAATCATGGCCTTTTCGTGGCGGGACTCGTCCACGCGCTGGCTCCCGCGGCCGATATCCGCCTCATTCGCGTGCTGGATGACGCGGCCCAGGGCAATCTCTTCACCCTGGTGACCGCGCTGTATGAATTCATCAGCAATCTGCCCGAGGACAAGCGCGCGGTCATCAACCTCAGTTTGGGCCTGCACGGCTCCGACATCGAGGGAGAGGAGGATTGGGACGGGCCCGACCTGCTGCGCGAGGCCCTGCAGCAGGCCCACCGACAGAACATCGTCATCGTGGCGGCTGCGGGCAACGAAAACGCCCTGACCGAAGCGGATGCGCCCGCGGCGTTCCCGGCCCGCTGGGAATTCGTGGTGGGCGTGGCCGCCAGCGATAGCAAAAAGCGCCGGGCCTGCTTCTCGAACCAGGGCGATGTCATGGCTCCGGGCGGCGCGGGCCTGAAGAACTGCATTCCCCCGATGGGGCGCTGCCACGACGACGATTGTCCCTACGCGGTCATCAGCCTGGATGTGGGCTCTTACACCGGTTACAGCTACGGCATCGGCACATCCTTCGCCGCGCCCCTGGTGGCGGGCCTGGCCGCGCGCCTGCAAGCCAGGCTGGATGATCTGGCCACAGGCCCGCTGGACGACCCGGGCGCAGCCAGCGACGCCGTGCGCAAGCTCATCCTGGATAGCGCCGCTGACACGGGCGTCATCGATATGCAGGCGGTTTAGAGCCTGCTATGAAAATAGAATGATCGCTGGTTGCTGAAAGGTTGGCAAATCCCACGTTGGGCGAGTCTGCAACAGGCGTGATGCGTAATGCGTAAGGTCGTCACGAATCACGAATCACGCATTACGGGATTGGCCCCCGCGCCGCCCTGGCAGCGAGTCATTTTCATCGGTATCGGCGAGTTGTTGCTCGTGTCGCCTGATCCGTAAATAGAACGCAGATGACGCAGAAAAAGCCGATCTACGCAGATAAAAACAGATAAAATCAGAATAATCTGCGAAAATCTGTGAGCATCAGAGGTTTCTGCGTTCCATTTTCGTTCGTTATGTGGTGAGCAATCGCTCGTGGTGACTGTTCCAAAAATAGATCTCACGCAAAGCATGTCCTGAGCCTGTCCTGAACGAAGTGAAGGACCTGGTCGAAGGAACGCAGAGACGCAAAGGAAAAAAGAAGCAAAGAATCCTTGACGGCTTTTGCGTCTTTGCGTAAGATCTGCCTTTTGGGTTTCGGATTGTTCGGGGTGCGGAAAAACTTGGTGACTAATTTGTCATATTTTGGGGAATGATTTTTCATGCGGTTTTCATGTTGGGGTGCTAGGATGTGGGAAATACTGGTTGTCTTTTTGGTTGTATTTGCCGCAGCCCTGAGAAGGCTTTTGTCTCATGCCAAGGCGCAGCGGAAAAGAATGGGATTTGCCAGGAAAAGCGGCCCAAAATCCCCATCTTCCAGACACTGTGTTCTCGTCAGCTTGGTAGCAAGTGTTTCTTCAGGGAAGACAAAATCAAGGCGTTCTAAAAATTCCATACCTTTATTTCTCCGGGAGAATACCATGAAATCCTTTGCTGGCTTCCTACTTTTTGCAGTGCTGGCCTTTGCCATCAGCCTGTTCTCCGGCGCCGCCTACGCCCGCAGCGGACCCCAGATTTCGACCGACGCGTCTACGGTAATCAGCGCCCCGGCGGCGGACGTCGATGATTTCGTGATCAAGGTCAAAACCTACTACACCGGGACCTCATCGGATACGCAGTTCACCATCCCCACCATCGGCGACGGATACAATTACAATGTGGACTGCGACAACGACGGCGCTGACGAAGCCACTGGCGTGACCGGCGACTACACCTGCAACTATCCCAGCGCCGGCACATACATTATCCGCATCAAGGACAACTCCGGGGCGAAAACCGGCTTTCCCCGCATCTACTTCAACGAGGGCGGTGATGCACAAAAACTTCTGACCGTAGAGCAATGGGGAACGGGCCAATGGACTTCGATGGCGCGGGCCTTCGCCGGCTGCGTTCACCTGACCACTCCCGCCACCGATGCGCCCGATCTCTCCAATGTCACCGACATGAGCTGGATGTTCGCCCACA
>JALXAF010000020.1 GCA_026992375.1 Anaerolineae bacterium | reverse complement strand
GGTGCAGGAGCCCAGGGGATAGAAACCCTTGTCCACTGCGTAATTCTTCTGGCTGAGACGGAGGTAATGGCGCGTTGCCTGCACCAGACTTAGCTCGGGCAGGGGCAGCTCATCCCTCACGAATTCGACGGGGATAGGCGTTTCTGGCACGTCCGGCTCGGGCATGTCCACGCCCGTGCGACCGGGCGTGCTCAGATCATAAATGTAGTCGTCGTATTTCATCATTTCACCTCCAGCTCCAGCCGAATGTGTGGGGCCGCCGCCTCTTTCAGCGCGGTCACCAGATCATCGATCTCCTCGCGAGTGTTCATTTCGGTCACGCACAACAGCATCGCGTCTCCAAGATGAGGATAATCCTGGCCAAGATCGTAGCCGCCGATGATGCCGTATTCTTCCAGCAGAAAACGGTTGATTTCGGCCACGGGCCGCGGGCATTTGACCACGAATTCCTTGAAAAATGGTTTATCGTCCACCACTTCGTAGCCATCCAGTTGGGCGATCTGCTGGGCCGCGTAATGGGCCTTGTGCCAGCTTAGCTCCGCCACCTTGCGCAGGCCGTGCTTGCCCATGGCCGCCAGATACACGGCCGCGGCCAGGGCGTTGAGAGCCTGATTCGAGCAGATGTTGCTGGTGGCTTTTTCGCGGCGGATGTGCTGCTCGCGGGTGGAGAGGGTGAGCACGTAGCCGCGATTGCCGTCCGCGTCCACGGTTTCGCCCACCAGACGCCCGGAGCTTTTGCGCACGTATTTCATGCGGAAAGCGAAGATGCCCAGGTAGGGCCCGCCAAAGCTGAGGCTGTTGCCCAGCGACTGCCCTTCGGCCGTGACGATGTCCGCACCGTACGTTCCGGGCGGCTTCAGCAGACCCAGCGCGATGGGATCAGTGGCGACGGCCAGCAATGCGCCCTTGGCGTGCACCGCGTCGGCCAGGTCCTGCATCTCCTGCGGCGTGTGAAGCTGACCTAGAAAATCGGGGTTCTGCACGATGACCAGTGCGGTGTCCTCATTGGTGATATCGATGAGGGCCCGGAAATCGGAGTCGCCCGTCTCATCCCCCACGATGTTCAGCTCCATGCCCTGGGTGTACGTGCGCAGCACTTCTCGATATTGGGGATGGAGGGTGGGGGAGACGACGATGGTGCGGCGTTTGTGGCGCAGGATATTGACGGCCATGATCGCAGCCTCGGCCACGGCTGTGGCGCCGTCGTAATGCGATGCGTTCACCACCTCCATGCCCGTTAGGGCCGCTGCCATGCTCTGATACTCGAACGCGGCCTGCAGCGTGCCCTGGCTGATCTCGGGCTGATAGGGCGTGTAGGCGGTGTAGAACTCGCCGCGGCTGATGACCGTATCGACAATGGCGGGGACGAAGTGGTTGTAAGCGCCCGCGCCCAAAAAGCTGGCGAACTCCCGCAGATTCGCGTTCTCCGCGGCCATCATGTCCAGCTCGCGCATCACCTCCATCTCGGTCAGGGGCTCTGGCAAATCCAATTGAGGATAGCGGAACTCGGCCGGGACGTCGGCGAAAAGCTCGTCGATATCCTCGATGCCGATGGCGTCCATCATGGCCCGACGGTCATCATCGGTGACAGGTATGTAACGCATGGGTCAATGCTCCCGAGTGGCGTTGTAGGCTTCGTATGCGGCTGCGTCCATCAACGCATCCAGCTCCGAGAGATCGCTGGCCCTGACTTTGAAAATCCAGGCGCCGTACGGGTCCTCGTTGATGGCTTCGGGCGTATCCTCCAGGGCTTCGTTCACTTCGACGATCTCGCCGGAGACGGGCGTGATGATGTCGGCCGCGGCCTTCACCGATTCCACGGTGCTGACCACATCGCCTGCGCTGACTTCATCGCCCACTTCGGGCAGTTCGACATAAACGATGTCGGAAAGCGCGTCCTGGGCGTAATCGCTGATACCCACCACGACGATGCCGTCGTCCTCGACGCGGGCCCATTCGTCGGTTTCTGCGTATTTCAGGTCGGGGTCATATTTCAGAGTCATGGGATGTTCTCCTTGTGGGGATATTGGTGGGGTTGGGTGTTGGGGTTCTTTTGGATTTCAGGGGGGAGATGTCGGGCGGATTGCGAATCCGCCCTGAGAGCTCTCTGCATCCAGCCGGATTCGCATATCGAATATCGAACTCACCGTCGATAGGCCGGGATGTAGAATGGCCGCCTGATTACCACAGCCTTCTTGGGCTTGCCGCGAATGATGACTTCCAGTTCCGTGCCGAATTTGTTGTAGCCGTTGGGCACGTAGGCCAGAGCCAGGAATTTGTTCAGGGTGGGGGATTTCATGCCCGTGGTCACCCAGCCGATGACTTTTCCATCCGCCGAGACTTGATAATGCTCGCGCGGCACGCCTTTGTCCACCATTTCCAGGCCCACCAGCAGCATTTTGGGCTTTTCCAGCTTAGTCTTCAGCACGGCTTCTCGCCCGATCCACGGGCCTTTGTCCCAATCGCACACCCAACCCAGCCGGGCGCCAATGGGTTCGACCTCCGCGTTGATCTCGTGTCCGTAAAGGGGCAGGCATGCTTCGAAGCGCAAGGAATCCCGGGCGGCCAGACCGCAGGCCAACAGGCCCTCCTCCTTCCCCGTCTCTAGTAGCAGCTCCCACATGGCGATGGCCTTCTCCTCGGGGAAGAAGAGCTCATAGCCATATTCGCCGGTGTAGCCAGTGGCTCCGATCAGCGTGTCGATGCCGCCCACCTGGATGCGGGCTGCGGTGTGAAAGGCTACCTG
>JALXAF010000019.1 GCA_026992375.1 Anaerolineae bacterium | reverse complement strand
CAGTATTTTTCGCCCCCTGTAGATTATGGTATGATCAGCCTGCTTTTAACCACTCAGGTTGCCCCCATCATGTTACCCAACAAAAGGAAGCTTGAACAAATTTCTCCCGCTGCTGTCGTCGAATCCAATCTCGAAAGACTCCTCGGTGATGACCTGGCTCTGGTGCGGCGCACGATTCAGAAAACGGCGCAAACCAGCTATCCCATGGTCGACGAAGTCTTGAACGACGCTTTGCCAAAACATTTTCCGCGAGCCATCATCACGCTGGGGGCCAGCCGACTCGGGCATTCGGAGCAGAAAAAGCGGGTCAAACTGGCGGCAGCCATCGAATTGCTGCATCTGGCGATGATGGTGCACGAATACATTCCCAGAGGAGAAGTGCCGCTCAATGAGCAAAACCGGATGATGACGGGCTCCGCCATCCTCATTGGCGATTATTGCTTTGGCCAGGCCTCGATTTTGACTGCAGAAACGGGCAGGCCCGAGGTGGTGGCTGCATTCGCTGACGCCCTGGCACGGCTCTCGGCGGGGCGCGTCAAGACCCTCATCGAAGCCCCGACGCAGCCTTTCACCGATAGCGCCATCCTCTACGCGGCCGGAGCCGAGGTGGGCGCGCTGCTAGCGGGCGTGCCTCGCCCCATTCGCTTCGCACTGCGCGAGGCCGCCGCGTCCTTCGGCGAGGTGCTGACCGATTCCGAAACATCGCTGACCGAGGCCATCCTGCATCTCGAAGCGCTAACGCGCGATCGCCCCGCTGCCAAGTCGCTCACCAACTGGATGCGCACCCACCGGCCCGCGTGATTTTGGGTGCGTCCCATTTCGGTCGGAGCAATTATCGCACAGGCAGAGTAAGAATTTTTGCCGCCAGGGATGGCTTCCCTCCGATTGCGGGGAAACCGAGGAGGGCTTTCGGTTCTTTTGGATTTCGGGGAGTGAGATGCCGGGCGGATTGCGAATCCTCCCTAAGAGCTCTCTGCATCCAGCCGGATTGCGAATTCGGCTGGTCGGGTAAAGCCAATGCTCCCTGAGATCCTATTGAACCCGATTTTCTTCCCCACCACGAAAAAAGCCCCGGCAAAACGACCGGGGCTTTTGTAATTGATTGGGGTGCGCGATCCTAAATCTCGTCGAGCGCGGCGTAGCCGGGGCCTTCGGCGAAGAAGGCGGCATTGGCCTCGATGTCCTTCTCATACTCCTCAGGGACATCCTCTTCCGGGAAGATGGCGTCCACCGGGCATTCGGGCACGCAAGCGCCGCAATCGATGCAGGTGTCAGGATCGATGTAATACAGAGGCCATTCGTCTTCAGGAATGCCAGGGACGATGCACTCGACAGGGCACACATCGACACAAGCGCCGTCACGGACACAGATTTCGGTGATTACATGAGCCATAATTGTTTCTCCTTTGATTTTCCTCCCGATCGTCGTTAACCGGGAATAATGAGTTGGGAATTGAAAAGATGTCGAATAGAGTGCAAAACTCGATGCAGAATTGTTTGTAGCAGATTATCCGCCAAAGGGCAAATTTGACTTACCCAATTGCGAAGCGGATACGCTGCCAGTAATCCGGGTCGATCTGCAAGTGATTATTTAGCACAAGAACCCGCGCTTCGTCAAGTAAAACAGAGGAGATGGGGGGGCTGTGGAAGATGATGGAGACTTTGCCATAACGGGGGCGGAAATCGCCCTCGACGGTGCGCTCCAAAACAAATTTCTCGTCCTCCCGCTTCATCTCGAAACGAGTGAGACGATAATCTCCCGTCCGATACGCCAGACTCTCGCCATCATCCTCATAAAGCCATGAAACGCCCGAGCCGGGATAAATGTGCAGGATGAGGGGCGCGTGAGGTTTTTCGCCCACGAATTGCTGCGCCTCGGTCATGGGCAGCACAGCGCCCGCCCGCACGAACAGGGGAACCATGTCCAGAGGCGTCTCCCGGGCCACGGTTCGCCCGCCAGCCAGCCGCTCGTCGGTCCAGAAGTCATACCATTCGCCCGCGGGCAGCAACACATCTCGGGCTGCCATGTTTGCTTCCAGAGCCGGGGCCGCCAGCAGATGATCGCCGAACAGCCATTGATCGTCGGTGGCCAGAAAGACCTCGTCGGCGGGATCTTCGAAGAACATGGGGCGCATCATGGGCGTCCCGTGGGTCGTATGCTGCCAGAAGAGGGTGTAGATGTATGGCAGCAGCTGGTAACGCAATTCGATGTATCTGCGGGAGACGTCCTCCACCTCCGGGCCATAGCGCCATGGCTCCTGCCAATGCGAGGCCTTGACGGTGTGGGTGCGGAAGAAGGGGTTGAACGCGGCCATGCTGATCCAGCGGGCGAAGAGCTCGGGCGTGGGCTCTCCCTCGAATCCCCCGATGTCGGAGCCGGTGAAAGCCAGGCCCGAAAGCCCCAGGTTCATCAGCATGGGCGGCGTAATGCGCAAATCCTCCCAGGTGCTGCGATTGTCCGCCGTCCAGGAGCTGGCGTAGCGCTGGGTACCAGCATAGGCCGAACGGGTGAAGACCCAGTTGCGGTGATTCGGGCGGATGGATTGCAGGCCCTCGTAGGTGGCCCGCACCATCTGCATCCCATAGGCCGAATGCACCTGCCAGTGCGCCGCACCCTGGCCTTCCAGATCATGCTGCACCATGGGCGGGAAGGTGGCGCGGCCGAAAATGGTGGGCTCGTTCATGTCGTTCCAGAAGCCGTCGAAACCCAGATTCACCAGGCGCTGATACCATTTTCCCCACCACTTGCGCA
>JALXAF010000018.1 GCA_026992375.1 Anaerolineae bacterium | reverse complement strand
AACTCGCCGCCGGTGCGGATGATGAGATCGGGATCGGGCAGATCGGGCGTGTAGAGATGCTGGCTCACCAGCTCCTCGGTCACATCCTCGGGCGAAACGCCCGCCCGCATGATGGCCTTGATCGCGTCCACGATCTCCGCCCGCCCGCCGTAATTGAACGCCACGTTGAGGGTGATGACGTCATTGTCTTTGGTGCGGGCCACCGCTTCGCGGATTTCCTCCTGCAGCGAAGGCGACACGCCAGCCAGACGCCCGCTGTGCAGGATGCGCACGCCCCGGGCGTCCAGCTCGTCCAACTCATCCTGAATGCCCTGGCTGATGAGCCGCATCAGATGGTTGACCTCTTCCTTGGGGCGGGCCCAGTTCTCGGTGCTGAAGGCGTACACCGTCAGCGCCTTGATGCCGATCTCCACCGCCTCGATGAGCACCCGGCGGATGTTTTTGGTGCCCGCGCGGTGGCCTGCGGCCCGGGGCATCCCCCTGGCTCGGGCCCAGCGCCCGTTGCCATCCATGATGATGCCCACATGCACCGGGATGATCCCGGAAGGGTCGTAGGCAGCGTCGGCTTCTTTGGGCGTGCGACTGAATAAACCTGGCATATCGGGCCTCTAGACTTCCATGATCTCGCTGATTTTCTCTTCGCCGATCTTGTCCACCCGATCCACGTATTTGTCGGTCAGCTTCTGTATTTCGTCCATGCCATAACGCAAATCATCCTCGGTGATCATGCTCTCCTTCTCGAAATCGCGCAGATCGGAGATGGCGTCGCGGCGCACATTGCGGATTGCCACCCGCGCCTCCTCCACCCGGCGCTTGACCTGCTTTGCCAGATTGCGGCGGCGCTCCTCGGTGAGCTGCGGAATGTTGAGTCGGATGATCTTGCCGTCGTTGGAGGGATTGATCCCCAGATCGGAATTGAGAATGGCCTTCTCGATGGTGCGGATATCGCCAGGGCTGAAAGGACGAATGGCGATGGTGCGGGGCTCCGGCACGGTGATCACCGCCAGTTGATTGATGGCCGTGGCCGTGCCGTAATAATCGACCTTCACATGATCCAGCAGCGCGGGCGAGGCCCGTCCGGTGCGAATAGCGGCCAGATCATAAGTCAGCGCCTTGACAGCGCCCTCCATGCGTTCCTGAGCGTCTTCCTTGACTTCATTGAGAACTTCGTTACTCATCATTGCACTCCTTTGAGAATCTGATGCAAGGGCCTGCAAGATGCGAGCGCACTTGCGATGAACCCTGACCGCGTCGAATTGCCTTTCACAAGGATGCGGCATGGCGGCGTACAGTCGTCCGCCCGAACCGCCTCACTGCGGGCGAAAAGCGGACAAACCATTGCAGCGCCGCGTTTCATTTTACAAGAGGAGCCGCGAAAATAAAAAACAAGCCGAATGGATAATCCACTCGGCCTGTCAGTTTGCTCGGGGCTATTTGTAGATGAGCGTTCCCACGGTTTCGCCCGTCACCGTCCGGGTCAGAGCGTTTTCCTGCCACAGATTCAGAACGATGATGGGCAGATCATTATCCATGCACAAAGTGATGGCGGTGCTATCCATCACCTTCAGGCGCTTGTTCACCGCCTCGATGTAGGAAAGCTGATCGTAGCGCCGGGCGTTGGGGTCCAGTTTGGGATCGCCGTCGTACACGCCATCCACCTTGGTGGCCTTGATGAGCACCTCGGCGTCGATCTCCATGGCCCGCAGCGCGCCTGCGGTGTCGGTGGTGAAATAGGGATTGCCTGTGCCCGCGCCCAGGATGACCACCCGACCTTTCTCCAGGTGCCGCACCGCCCGACCGCGAATGTAGGGCTCGGCGATGGCCTTCATCTCGATAGCGGTTTGCACCCGGGTGACCACGCCCGACCGCTCCAGCGCATCCTGCAGCGCCAGTGCATTCATCACCGTGGCCAACATGCCCATGTGATCTGCGGTGGTGCGCTCCATACCCAGGGCCAGCCCCTGAGCGCCGCGCCACAGATTGCCAGCGCCGATGACGATAGCCACCTGCACGCCCAGATCATGCACCTCTTTGATCTTCTCGGCCAGCACTTCGGCCTGCCCGGGATCGATCCCGAATCCATTGGGGCCGGCCAGCGCTTCGCCGCCCAGTTTGAGGAGAATTCTGCGATATTTCAGTTCGGACATTTTGCACTCTCGGAAAAGCGTTCAGAAGCATTCAATAGAAGACTACAGGCGGAAGCTCCACCTGATCTCGATCCTTATTTTGATAGGGTGTAACTATTTTTTCTTCGTGTTCTTAGTGCCTTTGCGCCCTTTGTGGTTTGTCAACCGGGGTGCGTTAGCAGTTACGATATAGTTCAAAATAGGTGTTTTGAAGTGCGGCGGATTTCCGCGGATTTTTCGGATTGAAGAAGGACTTGGGGGCCTCCTTTCTCGGTAAAGAAGTCAGGCCCCTGTATGTGTCATTCTGAGGGAGCGTAGCGACCGAAGAATCTCAACGTCTGCAAAGGAGAGATTCCCTTCGGCCAGGTGGTTCACTTTGTTCTGGACATGCCTTGCGTGAGATTATTTTTTTGGTTCTGGCTCTGCCAGGTCAGGGAAATGCGATCTGATAAAAAACGAAGCCCGATAGCAGCAGCAGTTGGATCGCCAGCCAGGGATTCAGCAGCCAGCGACGGGTGCGCTGGGGCGCGTAGAAGATGAGGATGAACAGCGGGATGACGGGCAGCATGTAGCGCTCCCAGACCTGACCCACGGTGAGCAACATGAGCAAGAAGATGAAGACGATGGGCCACAAAGCCGTCGCGTCATCCTCTTTGCGGCGAAACCAGGCCTGCAAAAAGATGATGAGCCCAAGGATGAAGAGGATGAAGAAGCCCGCATAGATCAACAGGGGCGGGAGAACGCCCGCGGCCAGATTGCTGATTTGGGCGATGGCGCCGGCGAAGATGCGCTGCTGCGGCAAAAACTGGAAGGCCGGGGGCATGGCCCGGGGCAGGGGCGTCAGCAAAAAGGTAGGGAGCAAGATCAGCGCGGGCGGGGCCAGACGTCGCCAGGGAATGGGGGCTGTGAACGCCGCGGGCAAGAAGTAAAAGCCGATGAGGATCAGCGTATGCGGAATCTGAACGGGATTGAACCCCAGGTTGTGGGGCGTGGCCCACTTGATGGGCGGCGCGGTTCCCTTCCACAAAATGACGAAGGGCAGGAAGGCCAGCACGGGAATGGCCGCCCACGCAGCCCGTTTGAGATTTCGGTCTTGCCACAGCCAGTAAAGGCCCGCGCCCAACGGCAGGAAGAGCCATTGTTGGCGCGTTAGCACGGCCAGCGACCCCCAAAGCGCAAAGAGGAAAAGATCGCGGCGGGCGGAGGAATGACGCAGGAAGGAGCGCAGCGCCAAAATCCCGAACAGAAAGGAGAAAACCTCCGTCATCACCAGAAAGCTGAGCCAGAAGAAGTAGGGATAGGCCACCAAAAACAGGGTGAGACGAAGGGGCCAGGGCTCTTTGCGCTCTTTCAGCAGCAAAAAGAAGATGACGGCTGAGAGCATGCCCGCCAGCAGTACCGGCAGCCGCAGCTTCCACGGCTCTGTTCCCGCCAGCCGGCCCCAGAGGGCCAGGGTCAGGTGCATCAGAGGCGTGGTGGCGCTGCGATAATGCACCAGATCGGGCGCGGGCAGCTCTGCGATGAATTGCTCGATGACGGGCGCATGATAATCGCCCTCGTCGAAGTCAAAGGGCTGGCTCAGCCCGGTCAGCAAAGCCACGAGGATGAAGGGGAGCAAGATGATCCCCATGGAAATGGCTGTGCGATGCCGTTGGATGATGGCCTTCATTTGACATACATCCCGGTTTGCTTGATGGCGGGCGGCAGATGCGGCGCGTAATCTTGCAAGTGGGAGACCAACGCGTCGATCTCGTCAGGATACACCGCGTAAATCGAAACGGTGTTGATGCCGGAAAGCACGTTTTCCGGTTGCGTCCATTCGCCAGCTTTTATCCAGCCATCGGGCAGCCCGCCATATTTTGTGAACCAGGCGTCATAGACGATGGCGATCTTGACGTCGCGCTCCCGGGTCATGCGGTCGATGGCGTCGGTGTTGTAAGCGTGATTGCGCCGGGCCTGGGCCACCTCCAGAGTGGCGAGCCCCCACAGATCGAATCCTCGGATATCGCCATAGAAGTTGATGGCTCCGATGTCGTTGGCGGCCACGCCCTGGCCTCGATAAAACATGCGGGCGAATTGACCCATCTGGTATTGCTGCTCGTAGATGTTGCGGGCGGCCAGGGGCGTGTTGAGGAGCGCGTGTCCCCCCCGTTCGAGGAAGGGCAGGAGGACGAAAACGGCCACCGTCAAAAGCGTCAACGATGACGCCCATTCCTGCCATCGCCATTTTATATCGAGGGCGCTAAACCCCAGGGCGGCTATCACAATGCCCGAGGCGACCAGATAGGCGTCGTAGCGATAGAGGGTCATGGGGCCGACCACAGCGAATTGCGTTTGCAAAAGCGTCGTCAGGATGAACGCGATGCTCATGTAGCGGATGACGCGCCATCGCTGCGCGATGCCATCCGCGGTGGCGGCGCGTTTCGTGACCGAAAAATAGATGAATGCGCTGGCTGCGATGATGAGAATCAGCAGGTAGGAGGTTTGATCGAGATTCTGGACGAAAAGCAGGGTCGATTTGACGATGGCCCGGAAGTTGTTCAGTTCCAGGGTCTTGCCCTTCAGCAGCACCGAATTCGGGAAGAAGTACCATCCCTTGCTGAGAGAAATGAGGCCGTAGATGGCGATGGGCAGCAGCGATGCGACGCCCAGGAGCGCGGCGGGCAGCCACTTTCGCCTGGCGACATAGATGAGCCCCACCGAAAAGATGAGGAACATGCCTTCGTATCGGGCTGCGGTCAGCAGCGCGGCCAGCAGCAAGAGGGCCGCGCCGGGCCATGTCGAACGCCCGGAATCCCGGGCCAGCCGATCCGCCGAAAGATAGAGGAAGAGGACGGAGATCAGCGTGTGGAGGATATGCTCCTGCCCCGTCAGGCTCAGGGTCGGCATCGACATGAAGAAAAGGATGGCCAGCAAGGCCAGCACGCGGATGGAAGCGCCAACTTCCTCCCGTTGCAAAATCCAATCGACGCCGACCAGGAGCAGAGCGCCGGCGAGCAAATTCAGAAACAGGGGCTGCCACACGCCAACGCCGAACAGTTTGTACAAGAGGGCCAGCAGCGAAGTCCACAGCAGGGATGATGATGATGATGAGAAGTGGTAAGGCGTGACGCCCCACACGCCATGCACCGCGAAATTCTTGGCGATGGCCATGTGAATGTAGGCGTCATCCAGAGCGTAGGTGAAGACGCCCCGATTTATCCTGATGATGAGCCAGACGAGCATGAGTGAAAGCCCGATGAAAACCGAAAGGGCTGTCAGGATGGGCCAAGATCGCGAACGGCTCATCTCGCTGGCTTCTCCAAGACGATGTAGATGTTGAAGGTGAAGTATTCGCGCAGAGGGCGGAAACGGGCGGGCAGCGCAAAGAGTTTCGAGACCAGTTTCTCGCTGCTGTTGGGGCGAAAATCCACGATTTTCAATCCCGATTCCGCGAAGATGCGCTCATACTCGGCCAGCGACAGGCCGTTCAGCCCCAGATCGTGCAGGCTGTGGATATGATCGGTCTTCCAGCGATGGTTGACCCGCGCCACCAGCATTTCTTCGCCCAACATCAAATGGCGCCAGGGTATCCGCGATTTTGTGTAGTCGTGATCGCCGAAGGGGCTGTTGTAAAGGGGGCCGAAGCCGGCGTAAATCCGGCCGCCGGGCCTGAGCCGTTTCTTCATCTCCTGCAACATGCCGCGCAGATCGATGATGTGCTCGAAGCTGTCTTTCGAGATGATGTAATCGAAGGCGGCGTCTTCAGGATAGTCGCGCAGATCCTGACATCGAAACGTGACGCGCGGCGCGAGGTCGGGGTAATTCTGCGCCAGATTGGCGTTGGCGAATGCGATGAGCTCGCAATTCAAATCCAGCCCCACCGTTTTTGCTGCGCCCGCCCGGGCGATGTAAATGACCATGCTGCCATGCCCGCAGCCGACATCCAGCACGCGTGCGCCATCGAAATCTGGCTGGCCGCCAAATCGCCGCCAAAATTGGGGATTTTGCCATGTTCCCCGGGCGAAGTAATCGAGGTCCGCCTGTTGCAATTTCATAGCGGGCATTATGCCACAGGTCGGGCGTGGCGTTGAAATCCTCGACGACGGGCGTGCAGATACGGAGAGGGACATCGACAGGTTCAGCCAAATCGCCCATTTTATGGTATGATGCCCATCTTGTCGGCTCCAGTCTTTGGTTGATGACGAAATGTGAAATTTTTGTCATCTTTGGAAACGGCAATCTTCATACAATTTTCATCTCGTTCGGCTAAAATGAATGTCAGCGGGTGCAATGTAAGCGCTTCTCGCCAAAAAAGGCTTACGTCAGCTCGATTTGTGACGCTGTGCTGCGCCTGCCCACCCTTTTTCGGAGGAAACTCATTTCATGCACAAGAAGACATTTCCGCTTCTTGCGACAATTAGTCTACTGATAACCCTTTTCGTTTTATCTTCTGTCGCTTTTGCCAAAGACCAATCGCTTACAGACAATCCCTCGCCCGTGACAAATGCTGGCGAGGAAGCGCAACCCACCGCCGTTCCCGAGCCTGATAAAGTTGATCTGGCTCTGCCCCCGGCTGGCAAGCCCGGCTTCACGATTCCCACCGATATCTGGAATCCTGAACCCGGGCGCGATTACAGCGCTAACGGCACCTATCACTTCTGGACCTGGGCGTCGTTGAACCCTGGCAAGAATCAATACAACTGGGGAACGCTGGATGGCTGGATTCAGCGAGCGTTGGACGCGGGGTACGATAATGTCAGCATCGCCATCGACACTTATCCCGGACGCTATGCGCCATGCGCCATTCAGGGCGTGCCCTTCCAGGGCGTGGACGCTATGCCCAAATGGGTACAGGTGGGACCGGACGGTCAACTTGGCACTGGTGATGACGCTGTTCTGGAATCCAATATACCGGATGGTCGCACCGGTGACGGCTGCACCAACTATGGAGGGCCGTGGTACGTGCCCTATTACACCAGCCCGAACTACACCGGGCCCTATTACACCTTTGTCAGCGCTCTGGCCGATCACTTGCTGAATTCACCTTATCGCAATCACATCGGCTGGGTCGCCATTGGCACCGGCAAAGGCGGCGAAAACATTCCCGTGGATAAGTATGCCGCCAATGACCACGCTTTTCTGCTCAATTACGTTTCGCAAACGGATTGGGTTGATTTCGTCAAGGGCACCATCGACGCGTACACCGCAGCATTCCACGATGGTTCTGGTTTCCCGCGCATTCAGTTGTTCGTCCAAAATGCACCATTTTATGTCAGCGCCTGGGAGCGACGCGACATCGCTGATTACGCAGCCAGCAAGAATGTGGGCATCGCCGTGAACACCATCAGTTCCGACTGGAACTTCTCAGAAGCATGTGGCAGCCCCAATCCCTCCATCAACTGCACCGGGTTTTACGATCAGATCAGGCAGCACAATAATCGGGTGGCCATTCAGTTCGAGGGCTACACCATTCACATGTCCACTGAGAACGAATTCTATTGGGCCATGTCCCGAGCGCTGGATTATCGGGCGGATTACATTCGTCTCAGCGGCTTTTGGCATTACATGGATAGCCAGACCACGCGGAAGATCGCCAAATGGACTGCGAAATATTTGGGCAAAGGCCTTTTTCCGGGGCAGGAGGAGCCTCCCAGCATTTGGTCCCGGATGCGCGAGCATCGTAATCCCGTTTATCTGCCGCACATCCCTTCTCCCATCACCGGCTCAAGCTGGCCGATGGTTGGCAACTATGAGTTTTATCTGAACCAGAAGAATCTCTCTGCGTACCAGAGTGTGACCATCCCCGTCACCGATGATGATCGCATCACCTGGACGGGCGGGACGAATACGGATGAGATGCAGGAGCCCTGGCATCTCAACCAGCATCCCTATGACGCCAATCTGCGCAACGCGGGCCTGTACAAGCTCGTCACCGTCACAGGCCAGGTGCAGGGCGATATTGATCCCGGCTGGCTGGCCCGCCGCACGGATCAGGCCAATAACCAGGTGCGGTTCATCTTCGACGCCGCGGATCGCTATTTCCCGCAGACCTCGCCGCCCACCACTTACAAAGCCATCGTCACGGTCACTTATCTCGATGTGGGCAGTGACAAGTGGTTCCTGCAATATGACAGCGTTAACGGCATTAAACGCGCAACGCCTTACGCCATCAATGATTGGACGCCCGAACGCGGCCTCGCCATTGACGGCGGTCTTCCCACTACCGGGGTGTTAAACAACCCTGAGCCCGGGGTCGTCACAAAAACCAACACCGGTAAATGGAAGGTTGTCACGTTCCTTATTGAGGATGGCAATTTCAACAATGGCCTCTTTGGCGGCAACGGCGATATCGCCATTGATTCACGCGATCCTGTCACGGGCGATCTGGATGGCGACGAGTACATCCACCACGTAGACGTGCAGAAGGTGGACGAGTTCGTCGAGCCTGTCAAGACCGGCGTCAAGGGCTTCGTCTATGTCGATATGAATGAGAACGGCCAACGCGATTCGTGGGAGCCGGGCATTCATAATGCGACAGTGACGCTGAACGGCGCCGTGCAATATCAGACGACCACGACGGGCAGCGGATACTATGAGATTGATGACGCTGCACCGGGCCAATACACTATCTCGGCGTCGCCGCCGCCCGGCTACGAGCAGCTTACGCCGTCGAGCATGGCAATTTACATCCCTGATGGCGCGATGCTTCGCATCGACTTCAAGCATCCCCCCATCGAGACGCAAAGCGTTCTGTATCTCCCCATGATGCAAGCGCCCTGATCAACGCCACATCCCAGCCCATTCCCTTTATTACGCCAGGGGATGGGGTTTGTAACGCTCACTTCACTCCATACTTTCCGAAACCGCCGTTTTCTCCTTTCCCCTGTGTCTGCTCATCTCGGGGGAGTCGCAACTTTCGACAAGGAAGGACGCCGACATGCTCACCAGCAAACCCCAAATCGTCAGCCCTACATTACGACCTGCTTCGACACACTGTGATGACGAGTATATCGTTGGCCCCGTGCCCGTGGCCGGGTTGCCAACGCATTACCGCGTCATCAAACGCGTCTTCGATTTTAGCGTGGCGCTGCTGGC
>JALXAF010000017.1 GCA_026992375.1 Anaerolineae bacterium | reverse complement strand
CGTAGGGCGAGGCCGAGATGTTCAGCAGCAGCTCAGCGCCCAGCAGGGCCTGCCACTGGGGCGGTCCGCCCGGATACCAGATGTCTTCGCAGATGCTGACGCCCACCCGGTCGGGCCCCAGCTCGAATAGGGGCGTGCGCTCTCCCGCGCCAAAGTAGCGGTTCTCGTCGAAGACGCCATAGTTGGGCAGGTAGTGCTTCTGATAAATGTCCAGCAGACGGCCATTTTGGATGAATGCGGCCGCGTTGAACAGATCGTAGTGGTTGGCGATGGGCAGGCCCAGGGCCACGGTCAGGCCCGCGGTGGCGGGCAGCAGCTCGTCCAACGCGCTACGCGCGGCGGCGATGAAATCGGGTTTGAGCAGCAGGTCTTCGGGCGGATAGCCGGTGAGGGCCATCTCGGGGAAGAGGACGAGATCGGCTTCCTCGCCGCGGGCCTTTTGCAGCCAGTCCCGCACTTTGACGGCATTGCCCGCGATATCGCCGACGGTCGTGTTGATTTGGGCCAGAGCAAGACGGAGGGTGCGCATGGGGATTTGGGAATGGGGTGAGGGACTACGCCTGATGGCGCATCCGGCTGAGGAGCTGAGAGGGATGGGGAGAATGCTCCCGAAGCGGATGCGTCATCCGCCGGGGGTGAAGACATTATAGCGCGGGCGGGGGCGGGCGTCCAATGGTAGGGATCACGTGGGTGCGTTCCAAAATTGGGGCGCACTGGCCGAATAGAATTCGGTTCTGAGGGCGTTCCGCCGCATGTCTTCCTGCGAGGACATTTTCGGGCGCAAATTGGCCTGTCTGCGCAGGCAGACAAGCGGCCCATCCAATCAAACTTCCTTTGTTCCTCCCCAGCCCGTCCCGGAGCGGGGGAGGAACAAAGGGAGGGGGCTGCCCCCAGCCCTGATTTCAATCGGCAGGTTCTGGCAAGAAATGCAAATCTGCCCCCAAATTGGAACGCACCCGATCACGTCGGATACAAAAGGATGATGAGGCCCCTCCTGAATCGCCTACTGGCTAATCGTCTAAGTGCGGGGCCAATTGGATCCTTTGATTCTGGCGGGCCTCTTTCATAAACAGTTCGTCATCATTCATCCCTTCATGGATGGCAATGGGCGCACCGCGCGGCCGGCCACCAAGCAGTTGTTGGATGGACTGGGCCTCAACCTTTTCCCCGGCTCGATAAGCAATCGACGATGTTGCAACGCCGTCCAGACCAGGCGCTGAAGCCCCGCCATCAGATTATCCTGGATTTAATCGAGGCCCAAGGTTATGTCACCGACCGCGAGTAAGCCCGACATACCACGCGGGCCAAGGCCATCCGCAGCCTGGATTTCAGAACGTTGGTGGAGATGAGGCTGATCGTGCGCAAGGGGCGGGGGCGGAACACCTACTACACATTCCCCGAATCCGACGCACCTGACTCTCATGCCTGATGGCAGTTGCGTGTTGTATCAGAAGAACCTTTGCGCCAAAAGCAGAACCGACTCCGCTTCTGCCAACTCCAGACTTCCCGATACCGGAAAATCCCTGCCGCTTGCGTTCATTTAATAAAGAAAGTCAGTAAGCTCCTCTACATCATTTCGAGGGAGCGCAGCGACCGAGAAATCCCCTTGCAGCCGAGGAGATTCCTCCTCTTCGCGGTCGTCGGAATGATGTAACCAGGGATTTTCAGCAGCATCGGCGGGCGATCGCCCAGAAGATGTGACGAATATGAGCGATGGCGTGTTTTCGCGATACCGACAGGCGGAGGTGCAATAAATCATCGAAACATTTGTGGCGGATGCACTTATTCTCGATCCGGGCAGATTGCCCGGCCCGGTTTCAACCCATTCCATTCCCGAGGCAAGGAGGTAAACATGCCAATCCATGTCAAACGTCATCTGATGGTCTTCGCAAGCATTGTACTGCTGCTGATTCTGACGGCGGGCTGCGGCTACAACTATCCCACCTTCTCTCATCAGGGCAGGCTGCTCACCTCTACGGGCAGGCCCGTCAACGGCAATCACACCATTACTTACAAACTCTACCACAAAGCCACAGGAGGATCGCCCGTCTACACGGTTAGCAAAACTGTCCACATAAGCAACGGCTATTTCGATAGCAGTTTTGGCGCTACGGATGTCGACCCCAAGATTTTTGCAGAAAACACCTGGTTGGAGATCTCCGTCGACGGCGAGACCTTGTCGCCGCGACAATTCCTGCGCGCCGCTCCCTACGCGGCCAGTCTGATCTCAGGCGCGGCCATCGTGGGCAGCGAACCCATCACCTACACCTATAGCGGTCAAAAAAACCTGGGCTCATCCTTGATCGCCTTCAACAACGATAGCACCGAAAAAGGAGGCAGCGGCGTGACTGCGGTGATCAAGAGCGCCACAAAAGGTGTCGACCGGTTGGATGTAGCCGCGGTCAAAGGCCTGGCTTTGGGCGGTTCCGCCAGCGATCATTCCGGCCCCTACGCCGCCATCTTCCGCTCCGAACACTGGCGGGGAATCTACAGCGAACATGGCGATGGCAGCAGCCTCTCCGCCTGGTTCGACGGTGACATCCACGTCACAGGCAATTGCAACGGCTGTGCGCTGGCGATGACCGCACGCAACGCCGGTGATGATGCACTGACGCCCGGCGATCTGGTGGCCGCGGTCGGTGTGGAGATGGACGAAGATTATGGCTTCCCGATGATGCTGGTGCGCAAGGCCGCGCCTGGCGACAAAGTCGTTGGCGTTGTCAGCACTGCCCTCACGCGAGAGGCCTATCATCCCGACACCCTGGCGCAAGAGGGCTATGACGCCCGCCCCGGTCCGGCCAATACTGGCGACTTCCTGGAAATTGCCATGGAGGGCCTGGTGCAGGCCCGACTCCCTCAGAATGTCGGCGCCAGGATGGGCGATTTCATCGCCAGCGGCGAAGCGGGCGTGCGCATCGCGGCCGATGCAAGCGGCAGTTTTGGCCAGGTGATGAGCGAGCCGGATGAAAATGGTCTCACCTGGCTGTTGCTCAATCGGTAAGGAGGTGAAACATGAAAAAACGTCTCTTCCTCGGAGCAGCGTTGCTATCCGTACTGTCGATCATCCTGCTGGGCGCCATCCTCATCTTTTCTCCCGCGACCTACGCCGAGCCAGGCGCGCCACCCATAGGTTACAAGATCACCTGGGACGCCATGTCCTATGGCGCCGACACCTTGAGCAGCGCTCACTATGTGATGGATAGCGCCATCGGTCAGACCGCCGTCATCCCCATGCACAGCGCCCACTATCGCTTGCAAAACGGCTATTGGGGCGGATGGTGGCCCACCATCAAGACCTTCTTCCCCAGTTATCTCCGAAACCACTGATGAACCGCAAAGACCTCCGAGGTTTTTGGGCCTTGGAGGTCTTCTGCTATGAGAATCAATCTCACGCAAAGACGCAGAGCCGCAAAGAGAAAAAGAGTCAAAGAAAAACGGTAACTACCAACGTGGCCCTGTTCACTCAACACGGATACGAAAAAACACGGATAAAATCTTTTTTGAATGCCTTCGTGTCTTCGTGGCAAAAGAGGGCGATTGGGGCCAACGACCTTAGCAGTTACGCAAAACGCTATTTACCGCCAGTCTTTCACCGCAGGCGCCTGCGCCCGGACTTGGGAACCTTGTACAGAAGATCCATGTAACGCTGCAGAATGTCATTCACCATGCCGCGGAAGGGGATGGATGCGGCCATGCCGTAGATGGGGGCCATGCCGCCGCTGCTCGGGGGCTGAACCCGCACTTCTTCCACCGCGTCCGCCAGATCGGCCAGGAATCGCTCGGGTACGCCTGGTTGCGTATGACGCAGGGTGACCGCGATGTGGATGGCTGCCGGGAATTGCAGGCCGCTCAGACTCCAGCCGCGGTGGGCGAGGGCGTCCAGCACCCGATAGATGTCCACCTCGTTTGACCCAAAGGCGATGATCCACAGAGGATCGCCCAGCACGTACAGGCCCGGAATGCGGGCGATGCCTTCGCGAATCTGCTCGCCTGTCTCCAGGATGCGTCGGGCCGCGTCTAGATACCCCTCGCGACCCAGCTTCACCATCACGGCCCAGGCCACGGCCATAAGTCCGCCCGGCCTGCTGCCTGTCATGGTGGGCGAGGCGTAAAGGCCGCCGGGCCAATCGGTGACTGAGAAATACTGATAACGCCGCAGGCCCGGATGCCGGTAAAGCGCCACCGACGTTCCTTTGGCCGTGTAGCCGTATTTGTGCGTATCCACCGAGATAGTGGTGACGCCGGGCAGCCGAAAATCGATGACCGGAACAGGATAGCCCAGTTTTTCCGCCCAGGGAACGATGAATCCGCCCAGGCAGGCGTCGGTGTGGAAGCCAACGCCCTGTTCGTGGGCCAGAGCCGACATCTCGGGGATGGGATCGATGACGCCGTGGGGGAAGGTGGGAGCCGAGCCCGCCAGGGCGATGGTGTTCTTGTTGATGGCCTTCTGCATAGCCCGCATGTCGGCGCGATAATCGGGGCCCACGGGCGTGCGAATGACCTGGATATCGAAATATTCGCCAGCTTTGTCGAAAGCGGGATGGGCGGTGATGGGAATGACGATGTTGGGATTTTTGATTCCCTTCCTCCGCCGCGCCCAATCCCGGTAGGACTTCATGGCCATGAGAATGCTTTCGGTGCCGCCCGAGGTCACCGAGCCGCACACCTTTGTGCCCGGATGCAGCCGCTCGGCCTCATCAGCATGGAGCATGTCCGCGGTCATGGCCACAATCTCTGCATCGTACTTGACGGCGCTGGGCCACAGGTCGGCGTGCAGGGGGTTTGTCTGCGAATGCAGGGCGTAGACCCGGTTCATAAAGGCGATGTGCTCGGGGTCGCCATGATAAACCGCGCCCGAGGCGTAACCGTCGCGCCAGCGCTTGTCCTCCTTTTCCTGCATCTGGCGCATCATGCCCATGATCTCCTCTATCGGCAGCCCCTGGTCGGGCATCTGCGAGAAGGGTGGGATCATGTCGTCATAGGGACGCAGATCTTTTTCCATATCGGCCAGCAGGGCCTTGTATTCGGCGTCCATCATTTTCTGCACGCCCGGCAGTTTGCGCATGGCTTTTTCCAGAGGCCCGTGCAGGCGTTTGGGGAGTTTGCCGGTGAAATTCAGTAATCTATCGGTGTCCATTATGTTTTTGCTCGATTAAGGTCTGCAGGTGCGCCGCATTTTGAAAAATCCCTCAGTACGTCATCTCAGCGTTTGTAGGGGGATTTCTCGGGCGCTGCGCTCCCTCGAAATGACGTATTCCCTTCGCGTCCTGGCGTCCCTTCGGCGAGGCCCTTCTCTTCGTTCAGGACAGGCTCAGGACATGCTTTGCGTGAGATCTTTTGGCTTGGTTCAGATCATCCTTCCTTCATCGTTACAATTTCACGTGGTTGATGCTTGGCAAAATAGGTCAAACGTCAAAACGTGGCGAAAAAGGCTCTCTTTTTCACGTTTGACGTATGACGTTTGACGGAGAAATTGTAAAGATCGTTTTGCATGAAAATGAACCATGCCGATCTTTTCAATGCGGTTTGTTCAGCTTCTTGTAGATCGGGCTGTTGCGTTTGTAGATTTCGAGATAGGTCGCGAAAAGTTCGTCATAGATGGGCGCAACCTCGGGGTTGGGCTGGTAGGTGCGGGCGATTTCCACGTGCCGGGCGTAATCCTCCAGGGTGGTCAGGTTCAGGGCGATGCCCGCGAGCACAGCCACGCCGCGCAGGCCCGCGGCCTGAGGGTCCTTCACCTGCTGGATGGGGCGCTTGAGCACGTCCGCGAAGATCTGGCTCCAGATCTCGGAATTCGCGCCGCCGCCCACGAAGTTCACCGGGCCCAGCTCGCCTCTCCCCGCCAGTTTCTCGACATAACCTTGCAGCCAGCGGGTGTTATAGGCCACGCCCTCCATCACCGCCCGCACCAGATCGGCTCGGGTGGTGGTGAGCGAAAGGTTGTAGAAGCCCGCTCGAAGGGTGGATTCCTCGACAGGCGTACGCTCGCCATAGAGCCAGGGCGTGAAGATGAGCCCGCCGCTGCCCGGCTGCGCCTGTGCGGCCAGTTGGTCGAAGCGCTGGTACGCGTCCTCGGGCGCGGGACAGTCTCCCAGAGCGTCCTGGCCGAAGAAGAAGGCGTCGCGCAAAAAAGTGAGGGATGCGCCCGCGGTCTCCTGCTCGTTTACTACGAAATAGCGCCCGGGCGCAGAAGAGGGCAGGGAAGCCAAGTTGTGGAAGATGTCGGTCTTCTTGAAAGGCACATGGCAGCTAAACCAGGAGGAGGTGCCCACATAGACGTGAGGATGGAAATCATCCACCGCGCCCGAACCCAGCACCGGCGCGTGCACATCGGGCGCGCCCATGGTCACGGGGATGCCCGCGGGAACGCCAAACGCCTCGGCCGCCTCGGGCAGCAGCGGGCCCAGCACCGCGTTGGTGGGCAATATCTCGGGCAGCTTGTCGCCATCGACGCCCAGCCAGTCCAGCAGTTGCGGATGATAGTAAACGTTGTCGAGATCCCGGTTATCGGTCGCCCAGTGCAGGGTGATGGTGGCCGGGTCGGTGGCGAATCGGCCTGTGAGCTTCAGATTGATGTAATCTTTGACTTCCAGGAATTTGTGCGCCGCACGATAGCGCTCTGGCTCCTGGCGTTGCAGATAGAGAATGTGTGCGATGCTGTCCTTGCCGCTGCGAGTGGGCATGCCCGCGGTCAATCGCAGCCAGGTGATGAGCTTGCGCACGCCATAGCCTTCGACTTTGGGAAATCCGCCCGTCACTTCCGCCACATACGGCGCGCCGCGGCTGTCCATCCAGATGATGGCATTGCCCAGGGGCTCGCCCTGCTCATCCACCGCCACCGTGCCCGACCAGTGCGCGCTCACCCCAATGCCCGCGATACGCGATGGGGCGATGTCGCTTTGGGCCAGCACCCGGCGCACGTTGCGGGTGATCACCGCCCACCAGTCCGCGGGGTCTTGTTCGGCCTTGCCGCCGGGCCCGAAATGCACGGGCGTGGCGTCGGCCTCGCTGACATAAGCCACGACTTTGCCATTGGGCGTGACTAGGCCCGTCTTGCAGGCCGTGGTGCCCAGATCGATGACGAGGATGTGGGGATCGGAGGGAGACATGGGGCTTTCTCCGGGGAAGTGTGATGTTATTTTGAGGTCTGACACGCGAGCCGACTGCTCGCGTTCAATAGACGTTATCGGAAATAAGAGACTTGTTGCTAGCGCCTGGCATCATGCTGTTGACAACGCACAGATGATTAATGAATAGCGGTTATTTCCAATAATACCTAATGTGCGTTTTGCGTGGTGAGATTGATGAGCGCCACGCCGACGATGACCAGGGCGATGCCAAGGATGGCGGGCAGCGAGAGCTTTTCACCCCACAGCCACACGGCTATGAGCGCAACGCTCACCGTGCCCAGGCCCGACCAGATGGCGTAGATGACGCCCACGGGAACGTTTTGCTTGAGCAACAGCGCCTGCAGATAGAAGGCGAAACCATAGCCCACCGCCACCAGGATGCTGGGGATCAGCCGGGTGAATCCCTCGGAAAGCTTCAGCGAGAGGGTGGCCAGCACCTCCAGGCCGATGGCGAGGAGGAGAAGGAGAAACTGGGGGAGAGACATGAGATCGCTCGGGCGTGCAAGCTGATGGTCGTTTCAATGATTAATGATCAATGATCAAAGGTGGAATTAGCATGGTTTTCGTAACTGCTAACGTATGCCGGTTGGTTGTCTTTTTCCACTCACACCTGACAGGTTCTCGTAACCCTGGCGGTAGGACGTGCGGTTTTCTGCCGGCAATGAAGCGTGCAAGGCTCTGAATCGTTGTCAAAGGAACCTGTCAGGTTAATGCAAGCGAAAACGACCTTAGCAGTTACTGGTTTTCCCTTTAATCGTAACTGCTAACGTACTTGACTTTAAGTCGCCAAAAGCCACGAAGGCTCGAAGTTTTTCGAAGGCACGAAGGAAAAATAAAGAAAAATACTTCGTGCCTTCGCTTTTCTTCGTGTCTTCGTGGCAAAAAATGGTGGCTACACCTAAGTAGTTACCTTTAATCATCAATCATCAATCATCAATCATTGATCATTGATTCGGGCTCGTCTCACCGGCGGTTATTGCCAGCAATGTCCATCTCTTCCACCTTGCGAAAGTAGCGCAGCACGCCCGTGACGTTCATGTAGCTGGGCACGACCACCTCATAGCGATGCACGCCCTCTTCGGCCACGCCCTCGCGCCGGGCCTGCTCCGCCAGCCAGCCGGGCAGCTCCGCCATCAGAGTCTCGGCGTCGTCGCCCGCCTGCACCCGCTTGCGCAGATAATCGGTGAACGCGTCCAGCTTTTCGAGCGCCGCGTCGAAGTGCGATTCGACATCCTCATAACGACCGTAATGGGTGGGAACGATGACGTCGGGCTTCATGGCCCGCAAGCGCGCCACACTCTCCTTCCACAATTCCAGATGAAATTCGGGGGGCGGCGTGGGCAGGCGAATGTGATCGTAACCGGGCAGACGCACCGCACCTACATCTCCGGTGAAGCACACGCCATCCAGCCAGTAGGCCATGTGATGATAGGCGTGCCCGGGCGTGTCGATGGCCTTGACCGGCATGCCCGCGGCGTCGATGACGTCGCCGTCGTTCAGGATGTTGATCTGCTCTTTGGGCACGGGCAGAAAATCTCCCCACAACGGCCCCATTTGATCGCCATAGATGCGCCCGGCCGAGGCCAGCAGCTTGGCGGGATTGATCATGTGCGGCGCGCCCACATGATGCACGTGCACCGTGGCTCCGGTGAGCCGGGCCAGATAACCCGCAGCGCCAGCGTGATCCAGATGGATGTGGGTGAGGAGGATGTCGGTGACTTCCTCCTTGGCGATGCCCAATTGGCGCAAACCCCGCAGCAGATTCTCCTGGGTGGAGCCGGGGCCGGTTTCGATAAGGGCCACGCCCCGGGGCCCGCGCAGCACATAACTGGCGATGATCTCGGGCTCTCCCTGAAAATGTAGATCGATGGTCTCGAACATCAGATTTCCTCCACGAAAGGTAAGGAAGGCGGCGGATCGGCGTACACGCCCCGCATGGATTCGGGCAGACATTGGGCCAGCCGCCGCATGGCGTAATCGATGATGACGCCCTCGGCCTGGCGGCGGATGGCTTCGGGCGGCAGATTGAAGCGGTAGGGAACTCCGAACCGGTAGTGAATCACTGGGCGGCGCAGGCGTTTG
>JALXAF010000016.1 GCA_026992375.1 Anaerolineae bacterium | reverse complement strand
TGACGCCGTTGACGTGATAAAGAGGCAGGCCGCACATGAACACCTGACCTGGAGCCACTTCCAGCACCACGCCGGGCGACCACGCGTCCATCACCTCGTTGCGATGGGTGTGCTGTGCGATCTTGGGCGCGCCCGTGGTGCCGCCGGTGTGGAAATAGGAAGCGATGTCATCGGGCTTGATCTCCCGCTCAAAGATCAGCTTCCCGGGCGGTTGCTTCTTCATCTCCGCGTTGAAATCGACCACTTTCGCCTGGGCGATGGTCTTGGGCAGCTCGGGCTTGGACATGCCGGGGATGAAATCGGCCAGATCGACCACGACCACCGTCTCCACCGTGGGAACTTTTTCTACCACCGCCGACGCCTTTTGCCAGATATCCACGCCCGGGAAAGGAGCCAGCGTCACCAGCATCTTGCTTTTCGCTGCGTTCATGATGTCGGCAAAGGCTTCCGGCTCCAGCAGCGGGTTGATAGGCCCGACAATGCCCGCGATCTCCCCGCCAAAGATGGTAAGGAAAGCCTGGGGCAGATTGGGCAGGATCATGGTCACCACTTCGCCCGGGCGCAGCCCCAACGCATGGAACATGTTAGCCGTCTGGTGCAGCGCGCCCAGCCATTCCCGAAAAGTGAACGACACGCCTTTGTCGTACATATCGCCCTGCAAAAAGAAATGCAGCGCCACGCCGTCGGGGTTCAGGGCCGCGCCCCGGCGGATGGCCTCGTAGGTGTTGGCGGGCAGTCCCCGCTCCGAAAGCGGAATCTGTTCGATGGCCTCGATATCGGCCATCGTCGCAACTTGCGTCATTGCAGTCACTCCTTTTTGATAGGGGTTGGATTGAGAACGGAGGTGGGAATTTCTGGGTTGAGGATTTGCTTGTATAATAAAACACTCTCCACCGCCTTCAAAACGCAACCACCACCGCCCACCGCCCACGGCCAACTTCCCACAACCTTCCCATGCCTCCTACCCTTTCCGTCCTCATCCCCGCATACAACGAAGCCGAAAACATCGCAGAACTGGTCGAGCGCACCGCCCGCGCCTTCGAGGAGCTGGGCGTCCCGGGCGAACTCGTCTTCGTGGACGACGGCAGCGCCGATGGCACGGGCGACGTGATCGAATCCCTCCAGGCCCGCTATCCCTGGCTGCGCCTCATCCGCCACCGGCGCAACCGGGGCCTGACAGTGGCCTTGCAAAACGGCTTTCACGCCTCGCGCGGAGAATTCATCATCTTCCTGCCCGCAGATCTCGAATCCCACCCGGACGAGGACATCCCCAAGCTTTATCACAAGCTGCTGGAAGGCTACGATGTGGTGTCGGGGTGGCGGCAGGGCCGGGCCGATGGCAAGGAATTCGCCTCGGCCATCTACAACCTGGTCAGCAGCCGCCTGTTCGATGTGCAGGTGCACGACGCCAACTGGATCAAGGGCTTCCGGCGGGAGGTCATCGAATCTCTGCCGCCGCTGCGCTCGGACTGGCACCGTTTTCTGCTGCACATCGCGGCGGATCAGGGATGGCGCGTGGGCGAAGTTCCCACCAAATGGCATCCGCGCAAGGCCGGGCGCAGCCACTTCGGCTTCGGACGCATCCCGGTTTCCTTCCTCGATGTGCTGGTCATCCGCTTTTTGCTCACCTTCAGCCAGGCGCCCATGCGCTTCTTCGGCGGTTTGGGCCTGGCGTCATTGCTGATTTCAGGCGCGATCTTCCTCTACCTCATCTCCCTCTGGTTTGCATTCGAAACCCAGCGCCGCCCCATCTTCTGGCTCGCGCTGGGCCTGGCCCTGGCGGGGCTGCTCTTCTTTTTGGTGGGCTTTCTGGCCGAACTCATCGTGGCCCAGGGCGATCGTCTGACCGAACTGGAGCGCAGGCTGGACGCATTGACCAGTGCGGGGGAACAGGACAAGGCCCGGAAATGAAAATCGGCGTGCTCACCCACAACTACCCCCGATTCACCGGGGATTTTTCAGGCGTCTTCGTGCAACAACTCTGCCAGGAGCTGGTGCGCCAGGGCGAGGAGGTGCACGTCATCGCTCCCTACGACGCGGCCTACGCCCCCGAAATCCTGGCCCGCGCCCAGCCCCGGCTGCATCTCTATCGCTACGCCTGGTCGGACGCGGCCCATCAACTGGGCTACATGCGCACCATGCAGGCCGATATCCGCATGAAGGCCAACACCTATCTGCTGAGCCCCACCATGTTTCTGGCGGGCATCCGCGCCGCACAGCGGGTGGCCCGCGCACAAAAGCTGGATGTGCTGCACGCGCACTGGGTCCTGCCCAATGGATTCATCGCCGCGGTCGCCAGCCGCCGTCTGCACATCCCTCTGACGGTGAGCATTCCGGGCAGCGATGCGCTGGTGGCCGCGCAGAATCCTCTGTTTCGCAAGATGGCCCGGTTCGCGTTCGCCCAGGCGGGACTCATCACAGCCAACAGCCGGGAGCTGCGTCAGGTGGCGGTGGATCATCTGGGCGCAGACCCCGCTCGCTTCGATCTCATCATCTACGGCGTAGACCCGGACAAATTGCGCCCGGACGAGAACGCGGGGCGGGCCTTGCGAACCCGTTTGGGCATCCCCGACGACGCGTTCATCACCCTGGCGGTGGGGCGGATGGTGTACAAAAAGGGCTTCGACGTGTTGCTGCGGGCGCTGCTGCCCGATGGCCCCCGGCCCGTTCATGGGGTGTTCATCGGCGATGGCGACCTGTGGGAAACCTGGCAGGCTCTGGGCCGCGAGCTGGGATTGCAACGCGTGCACTGGGTGGGCCGCGTG
>JALXAF010000015.1 GCA_026992375.1 Anaerolineae bacterium | reverse complement strand
AGATTTTTCCCACGCCATCGCTCAAAAACAGAGACAAGACGGCGACGTGCAGACCAGGGTCAGAGAGCGTTCGACTGTCGTATTCAACTTGACCGTTGGCATAACGCTGGACACCTTGCTGCTGCTGTTGTTGTTCTGTCATCGATAGGTTTTATTTTATCGATCAACGCAAAACGCGTTTTTATCTCATCAGCACTCAAATTACCCACCTTTAAATATAGGGAGCTACCGATAATGGATTATGTTTTGAATGTCGAACCAAGGGCGATAACCGGACGCCGCGTCAAGCACGTACGCGAGAACGGTTATGTGCCTGCTGTCTTGTATGGTCAGGGCCAGGCGGCCGCGCCCATACAGTTTCGCGAAATCGATCTGGTGCGCATTTTGCGTAGCGGAGGTTATAGTCAGCTTATTGCGCTAGCGGGCCTGGAAAAGAAGCCCGTCAATGCGCTGATCAAGGAAATCCAGCGCCATCCGGTGCGCCGCACCATCCTGCATGTCGATTTCTACAAGGTGCAAATGGATGTCAAGATCCAGACCGACGTGCCCGTGCACATGGTGGGCGAATCCGAAGCCGTCAAGGGGGGAGCGGTCGTCATCCATCACATGGATGCCATCCCGGTGGAATGTCTACCCGGCAATATCCCCGAGGCCCTGGTGGCCGACATGAGCAAGCTGGAAACGCTGCATGACGTCATCACCATTGCTGATCTGCCTGTGCCTGAGGGCGTCGAAGTGCTGGCAGAGCCGGAAGCGCCAGTCATCAGTCTGACCATCTCCCGCAAGCTGGCCGAGGATGGCACTGAGGAAGAGGGCGAACCCGGCGAAGAAGGCGAAACCGCCGAAGCCGCCGCCGAGGAATAATCCTCTCGCGTTTCTGCGCCAACAATCTGGCGGACAGACGATGACAGTCGTTTGTCCGTCTTTTTGTTTCATCATCACCCACATCCCTGGCGCATCGGCTGCGTCATGCACCACAATCACAACGCGCCTTTTCTTTCAACTCCGTCTTCCGACCAGGCGTTGCACCAATGAAGCCAACAAATCGATGGTCTCGGCGTCGCCGTCGGCCTGCTCCAGCGCGGCCAGCGCGGCCCGGGCATGGCGCTTGCCCTGGCTGATAGCGTAATCCCGCGCGCCTAGCTCCTTCAGCAGCGCCAACACCTGGGGGACTTCATCGGCGGCGAGGGGTTCGGCGCGGGCGTAGATGGCCCGCAATCGTTCGCCAGCAGGCCCAGGCTGGTCAAGGGCATAGAGCACGGGCAGCGTTTTCTTGCGAGTGATGATGTCGCCCGTGGTCGATTTGCCGGTCTGAGCCTCTTCGCCCCATGCGCCCAGGATGTCATCTTCGATCTGAAAGCTGATTCCCAGTTCGTAGCCGAAGTCGCGGTACGCGTCCGCCCGGGCGCTGCCCGCGATGACGGCACCCAGCAGAGTCGAAGCCGAAAGCAGCGCCGCGGTTTTGCCCGAAATCATCATCATATACTCGGCCAGGGTCACGTCGGTGCGGGTTTCGAAGCTCATGTCCAGATATTGACCTTCGGTCAGTCGCAAACAAGTCTCTTCGAAAATCTGCATGGCGTCCAGCGCCCGAGAAGGCGACAGCTCGCGTTGACGCAGGCGCAGCATGGCCAGGTGTGCGATGACGAACATGGCGTCGCCCGTGTTGATGGCCTGGGCTTCGCCCGCCCACGACCACACGGTGGGGCGGTGTCGCCGCGTCAGGCTGCGATCTTCGATGTCGTCATGGATGAGGGAGAAGTTGTGCAGCAACTCTACTGCCGCAGCCGCGGGAATGGCCTGTTGCGGTCGTCCGCCCGCTGCCTGGCAGGTCATCAGCGTGAGCAATGGCCGGATGCGCTTGCCGCCGGGCGCGTTCTGGGGAGCGCCTTGCTGATCTTCCCAGCCCATGTGATAACGCATCATGCCATACATGCCTCGCAGCGCGGGCGGCTCCCCGCTGAGCAATGTGCGCATCTCAGTTTCGATTTCGGGGATCCAGCGTTGACTGAATTGTTCGAGGGTTGTCATAATGAAGATGATGGCAAAAAAATGTATCACGCAAAGACGCAGAGCCGCAAAGGAAAAACGAGGCAAAGAAAAATTTCAGTAATTCACGATTTCCGCTGGCCCGCCGATTAAAATCAGGGCTAGGGGCCTTTGGCCGCCTGTCTGCCTGCGCAGGCAGGCCCGAACGAGCGGAAAGTATCCCCGCAGGGGGACATGCGGCGGAACGCCCTTAGACCTGAATTCATTCGGCGTGCGCTTGCGGACGAAATCGTGATCTACTGAATTTCGCGCCTTGACGACTTTGCATGAGATCAGCTTTTCGTGTTTCGGCTTGTTTGGGTTAGGGTTTGTGGCGGACCAGGCGGCCGGGCTCGCGCAGGGCTTTCAGATCGCGTGCACCGCTGACGAACATCGCCACGCGCAATTCCATGATGATAGCTTGCAATTCTTCTGCAACAGCCTCGGCGCTGCGGGCCGCTGCTTTGAGAAATGGCGCAGCCATGCCCGCGAGCTCTGCTCCCAGGGCGATGCTCTTGGCCACATCGATGCCGGTGCGCAGGCCGCCGCTGGCGAAGAGAGTGATCTCGGGGAGGGTTTCTTGCACCAGCAGCAGGGATTCGGCGGTGGGAATGCCCCAATCGGCGAAGGTGCGAGCCAGACGGCGCAGCAATGGATCCGTCGTGCGGTGATATTCCACTTCGGTCCAGGAGGTGCCGCCGCTGCCTGCGATGTCGATGGCCGCGACGCCTGCGTTGGCCAGCAATCGCGCGGTTTCGGGCGAAATGCCCCATCCCACTTCTTTGGCTATCACCGGCACGGGCAAGGCCCTGCATACGGCCTCGATTTTTTTCGCCAGGCCCGCCCAATGCACGTCGCCTCCAACCTGCACGGCCTCTTGCAGAGGATTGAGATGCAGAATCAGCGCGTCGGCTTCGATCATCTCCACGGCTCGCAGACAATCATTCGCAGTGTAGCCCTTGTTGAGCTGTACCGCGCCCAGGTTGGCGAAAAGAAGGGTGGAGGGGGCGACGCGCCGCACCTGGAAAGATCGGGCCTGCCCAGGCGATTCCAGGGCCACTCGCTGCGAGCCTACGCCCATGGCCACGCCCGCGGCCTCGGCCGCTTCGGCCAGACGCAGATTGATATGCTCCGCCTCGGCCGCGCCACCGGTCATCGATGAGATGAGCAAGGGGGCTTGCAGTTGCTTGCCGAAGATGGTCGTATCGGTCTCGATGGCGTCCAGGTCCAACTCGGGCAGCGCTTGATGCGCGAATCTGAAGAACTCGAATCCCGTCGTGAGATTGGGGAACGAAACCTTTTGTTCGAGATTGATGCGAATATGATCCGCCTTGCGCTGGCTGTGTCGTTCGGACATAAAACGCCTCCTGTGGCAAGTGTAAAGGGGGCGATTGTCTCCTGTCAAATCCATTCTATCGTTTCCTCCTCCCGGTTTTCATATCTTGGCGTTACATCGCATCTCTGCTACAATCAGACAATCGAACTGAACGCCCACTCTTTTTTCAGGAAGACACCATGACTCTTGGCGATTGGCGCGATATCTCTCTCATCTTGCTGGCAGTGGAGGCCATGCTTATCGGGCTGATCTACGGCCTGATTTTTTACTATCTATGGAAGGGCTTTCGCGTCGCCACCGCCTGGCTTGGTTTGACGGGCTTGCCCGAGGGCAGGCGTTACGCCAGAATGATGAGAGACATCAGCCGGCAATACAGCAAGAAAATCGTGCGTCCGGTGGTGAAGATCGAGGCGACGCTTACCCGCGCCTCTCGCACCCTGGGCTCCGTTACTGAAATCCCCCAACAACGCATCCGGAGATGATGAAGATGACTAAGGCCCAATCCAAACTTATTCTTAGCGCCACAGTTTTGGGCGCCTTGCTTGGCCTCGGCATCGGCGTGGCCCTGGCCGAAAGTAAAAAAGAGCAATTGCAACTGGCGGAAGCGTACGGCGAGGACAACGTCGTTGTGCGGGCGGGCTTTCGTGAATGGATGGCTGTCTCTGTCGCCGCAATCACGTTGATCCGTCAGTTGAGCAACATGCTGACCCCCAAGGTCTAACCATTCTTTCTCGATTTTCACCATGCCTTTTTTCTTGCGACTGCTAACGTAGCCCTGTTTATTCGACGCGGATATGAGGAGACGCGGATAATTTTTTGAGTGACTTCGTGTCTTCGTTTCCTTCCGAGGCTTTGTGGCAAAAGATGGCGATTGGGGGCAACTACCTTAGCAGTTACTCTTTTTGGCTGGAAAGGGGGCATTTGCGCACATGGGCGGGAGAAGGCGCATCGCTAATGGGATTCTAATCCTTCGCTTGCCAGATTCTAATGGCGTTCTTAGAGATGGATGGTAAAAATAATAGAGTACGGCAAATTGTTGCATTGCATAATCCCATTTTTTCAACAGGAGTAAGAATGATGAGTCCCAAAATCAATGAATATGAACTGGCTCTGGAATTGATCGGAGATGATGAACGCGGTTACGATTTTATCACTGAGAAAGATATTCTGGCCCTGAAATCCCTCTCTTCGGATCAAGGGGTATTTTCTCTCTACATGGATATTCGTCCCGAAAGGTTACAAAGGGAACCGTTGATGCTTCGGTATAAGAATCTGGTTTCGCAAAAGCGAGTGTATATTGCCGATCGCAATGAGCTCTTGCTTTTCGACGCGGTGGCCTCGGATATCGGCAAGTTACTGGAGAATAGCTATAGCAGATCTCGCGGGCGCGGGCTGGTCATCTTCGCCGCGCCGCAGAAGTTCTCTCCCAAAGGCGATCGGTCTGTAAAATACGATCGTTTTCTGGTCTATCATTTGCCCGAGGCTCCCACCGACTTCCTGGCCTGGGGAAAATTGCCTTCGCTGACGCAGTTGCTCATTCAGCTCGATGAGCATGAGCCGGTTGGCGTCGTGCTGGCCGATCGGCGTCGGGCCCGATTCTTCATCTACTATATGGGCGAGGCGGCTGAATACAACATCGTCGAGGTGGATGACACTCCCGCCAAGACCCGTGCGCTGGGGTGGGGCGCGCACAATCATGAGCAATGGCAGGAGGAGCATTATCGCCAGCATTTTCGCAATGTGGCTACTCTCACCGATGTCATCGCCCGCAAGGCTGGCTGGAAATGGCTGGCGCTGGCCGGGCCCGATGAAATTCCTGCCGAGCTGGCGGATTATCTGCCCAAGGTCCTGCAAGGGAAGCTGTTGGGCTCCCTCGCCATGTCGTTGAATGTCACATACAACGATGTTCGGGACCGGGTGGCTCCGCTGGTGCGGGAGGCCGAGGAGCGAGAGGAAGCGGAGCGGCTGGAGGCTTTTGTAGGCGAATTGGCCCGCGATCAAGGCCGGGCGGTGGCCGGGCTCGCCGATACCACCCTGGCCGCACAGCAGGCCCGCATCGCCACGCTTTTCTTCCCGCCCGACTTCGTGCAAAATGGCTGGCTCTGCCGTTCTTGTGGCGGTCTCATTGCAGATCTGACCGACACGCCGCCCGAGACTTGCATCTATTGCGGCGGGCCGCTGGATGAAGTTCCTGACGTGGTTTCGCTGATAGCTACCCAGACGTTGAGGCTGGGCGGGCATGTCGAGGTTGTGCGAAACAAGGAAAATCAGGTCATTCTCGAAAAACACGGCAACATTGGCGCGTTGTTGCGCTTCTGATGAGCCTCAGACAAAAAATAGGGACGGAAGCATCGAGGGGCCTTACGGGCGTCCTCGGTCTCCCGTCCCTTGTTTGTTTGCTGCGTCTGCCGTGGCTGCACTCGTCCATCGTCCACGGTCTATTATCCCATTTTGGTCACGCCTGCGGTTTGGGCGGCGGCGTTTCATCCCCCGCGTCTTCCGTTTCCCTCTTCGGGCTTTCGGGCGGTTCGATGGACGCGTCCGGGCCAGGGGCGGTTTCCGGTTGCTCAACCGCCGCTTCATCAGCAGCATCGTCGGCGTTTTCCGGTTCCTCCAGAGCGATGATGGGTGGCTCGGTGGGCAGGATGGGGGTGACCACCGAGAGGATATCCTCAGCGATTTCATCCTGGGGTGCTTCCTGTTGTGGGGGCTCTTCGGATGCGGGCTCTTGCAGTTGGGACGGCGCGATCTCCTCCTGCTCAGCGGTTTCGTCGGAGGCGAGCAAGTGCATTTGGGAGGATTCATTTAGTGTGAGCGCGCGTCCGTAAACCTGCGAAAGCAGTCCGACTTGCTCCAATGGCATCTGCCGACGCAAGGGTGTTTCTGAAGCGCTCCACAGTTCTCGCAACGCAGGGTAATTCCATTCCGCGGTGATGACGCCTTCGGCCTGGGCGCTGCCCAGTTCGGTCATCACGCCCGTGAACCGGGGGGTGAAATCCAGTGGGGCGAAGATGGCGCTCTTTCCCATATACACCGGCTCATCGGCTCCGGCGAAGGGATCGGAGCCCACCAGAAAACTGACCAGACCATAGAGCTGATTTTCCTGGCATCGAGCCAGAGCGCCCTGGCGAATTTTGTGATAAGTGGCCGGGCGTTTGGTGGCGGCGATGGTGATCAGCATGTCTGCGCCCTGGTAAGCCAGCACCCGGGCCGGTTCAGGATACAGCGCTTCCTGGCCGAACATGAGGCCGATGCGGCCCACAGGCGTATCGATGGCCTGCCAACTTGCGCCGGGCTGGGCCAAATCTAACGTTTCCGGGCCCAGAACAACCTGATCCTGCTTGCCAAGAAGACTGCCATCGGGGCCCAAAACATACGAAGCGTTACGGATCGAGGCGCTTTCGACGTCATAAGTGTAAAGGCTTCCGGCCACTATGGTCATCTCATACTGCTTCGCCATATCTGAAAAGACGCTGACATAGACATCGAGCAGCGATTCGGGCATCTGAGAAAGCGTTAATCGCAATGATTTCTGTAAATCAGCGCGCACCACATTGGCGGCTCCGCCCGCCAGCATCCCCTTCAATTTGGGCAGCAGGCCGGTCTTGGGCGCTGCCGCCTCCTTCAGCAAGGCGTTGCGCCAGCCCGGAAACATGGGAATGCCGACGGCCAACCCACTCAATTCCGGAAAAACGGCCAGATTGCCGCCTTTGGTTTTGGCGATGCGTAGGAAACGATGATAATAAGCCAGGAGTTCATCTAGCGACTTGGTCACCAGAAGTTTATGTTGGATGACTGCGGCGATTGGTTTATCCATAAAATCTCTATTGTTGCCTTTAGGAGCGAGAAAGCGTTTTGATTTTCAAGATCGGTCGATGGATATTGATTGTAACATAATCGCTGAAAAATGGATAAGGAGATTCGCGCCAACCTGCTAATCTCTCCTTCAAAATCAATTTGGACAAGTATTCACTTCTATACTATAATTCATTAGCTTTTGACTTTGCTATCCACAACGTTTGGGTTCGTACTTCGCGGTATGGAAAGCTGATAAATTGGCCATCGATCTCCCCATGACCATACACCACCGTTTCCTCAATCTTTTCATTTATTATCAGGGAGGCACCAAGATGAAAAAAAATCCAACGTCAACAATTGGCCGCCATCAAGGTCGTCGTGCAAAAATAGCCCTTGCTGTGGTTCTGATTTTTGCGTTTGCTCTGTCGCTGACCGCATTTGGCGCTCAGGCCGTTATGGCCAATAACGCCAATCAGTCGAGCCTGGGGCTGTTCCAGACCAATGATGGCTGCATCGACGGCTATGTTTTCGGCGTCGTCAACGGCGGCGATTACGGCCTGGCTGGCTGGGATGTTCACACCCAGTTTCAGGATGGCACCGGCCCGGTTTATGACGCCACCACTGACGGCAATGGCTATTACAAGTTCGAGGACTTGCCTGTTGGCGTTTACAAGGTCTGGATCGACATTCCTTCGGGCTGGGTGCTCTACAATGGCATGACCAATCCCGTGGAGAATGTGAACACCACGAGCGGCGCTTGCGTCAGTGTGCTATTCAAGGTGCAACAGGGCGGCACGCCTACGCCCGGCACCCCCGAACCAGCCACGCGCATCGATGGCTATGTGTATGAGGAGGATTGCGATGGCGTCCACGCTTATGAGGGCGCGCTCCTCCAGGTTTGGGCCAGCTCCCTTTCCGATCAGCTGGGTACCAAGCTGCAGGATCGATACAGCGACGCCTCTGGTTACTTCAACTTCCATATCCTGCCGGATGACCTGAAGGATTATCTCCATTTGCTCTTGACGGTTCCCAGCGATATGGAGGTGATCAGCACCATTGCTCCCGAAGGCGTCGTGGTTGCTCCTGATCACATCCGTTTCGATTTTCCTGGCATCGAAGCGCTGACAGGCAACCAGTTCATTCTGCGCAAGAAGGACCTCGTCTGCGAAACGCCTACGCCTACGCCCACGGCCACCATCACGCCCACGGCCACCCCTTACAAACTTTATCTGCCCATTATCCTCACCCGCCCGCCCATGTGCGAGGTGAGCTACCTCTACGTAAATGTCTGGGGCAAGGACTTCCATATTCCTCTGAAGGACGTGCCCTACGTTTACATGCTCCGACCTCTGCCCTGGCAGCGCGCCACCACATTCACCCTGCGAGAATACACAGGCTCGGATCCTCTCTGGACTCAATACCAACCGTTCTATCATAAGCAGGAGGGCGGTAATGAGTTCACCTATCCTGGCGGCCACGCTGGTGAAGAATTCACGCTGTATGTGAAGACCGAATGCGGCGAGATTGTCATCAAAACCGACATCGATGATCCTACGCCCACGCCCGCACCCACCGTCGAGCCTATCGGCACGCCCACCTCTGGCTGGATCTCGCTGGCCGAGCAGAATTTCGATGATGGCGCTCTGGGCCAGTCCGAGCGCTCCGGCAATCCCACCTGGGGCGTCGCCTCTTGCCAGGCCGCCAGCGAGCCGAACAGCATCTGGCCCGCAGCCTGGGGCCGGGCCGCGGCTGAGCCCTGTGCGGACAATTATCCGGATAACGCTGAGTCATGGCTGGTTCTAGGCCCCTTCAACCTGGCCAACGCGGCTCAGGCCGAGGTCAGTTTCGATTATCTCCTGAAGACGGAGAAAGATCATGACTGGTTCGGCTGGTACGCCTCGACCGATGGTCGAAGCTTTTACGGCATTCGCAAAAGCGGCGATTCTCATGGTTGGGACGCCGGCGTCTTCGATCTGGGCAACTTCGTCGGCAAGTCCGAGGTTTGGATCGCGTTCGTCTTCACCAGCGACGGCAACGGGATCACCGATGACGGCGTTTTCCTTGATAACGTGCTGGTTCGCAAATATGTGGATGGCCGTCCTCCCCGCTCG
>JALXAF010000014.1 GCA_026992375.1 Anaerolineae bacterium | reverse complement strand
AATCTGCCCGAATAAATTCAGTCTCTTGGGGGCAGATTTAGGATGCACTCGAAAAATTTAGCGCCTTGGCGTCCCGTCGAAGAAGTCCTGGCTTTCGTCGATGAACAGGCTCAGGAAGTGCTTTGCGAGAGATCAGCTTTTTGGGTTCCGTCTTGCCCTGGTCAAGCGGGAATCATTCGAAATTGCTGGTGCAGCACGTTTTCACGCTGCCAGAATGATGATATACTTGCACCATGCCTGCGGAAATATCTACGAACTCCCACCTCGAGACCGATCTCTGGCGTTGGCTGCTGTTCGAATCGGGCCTGACGCGCCGTCGCGCCCGGGAGATCATCCTGCAGGGCGCTCAGAGCAACGCGCTCTCGCTGTTTTGGGAGGCGGGCCCGACGATTTTGGCCCAGCAATTGGGGCTTTCGTCCGACGAGGCGGCGGGGTTGAGCGTTGCGCAAGCGGACTGGGCCCGGCTGCGCGCCCGTTTCGAGCAAGAACGCGGCCAGGGGCTGATGACGCTGCGCATCAATGAGGTCGGTTACCCCGATTCCCTCGCCCGTTTTCTTCCCCTTCAGCAACGCCCGTTGCTGCTCTTCTTGCGGGGGGACGCCTCGCTGCTGGATTTGCCCCTGGCGTTATCCGTGGCCGAGACGCCGCCCGATGAAGCCGCTATCATCTGGGCGCTGGAGACCCTGGCCGATCTGACGGCGGAGGGCGCTCTGGCCCTGTTTGTAGCTCGGGTCGGATTCGATGCCCGGCTTGTCAGGATGTTTCTCGATGCGGAGATGCCCTTCGCTCTGGTCATCCCCCGGGGCCTGAACGCTTATCAGCCGCCCACGGGCCTGCAACGGGCGCTGGACGCGGGTCGGGTGCTGTTGCTCAGTCCTTTCGGGCCTGATTGGCGGCCCGCAGCCGATGGCGAGGCCGCCATCTCACCCCACGCCGCAGCCTTCGCCCGCGCCCTGGCGCACGCCTGGCTGCTGTTGTCGGCGCCCGCACCGCAGCCCGCGCCAGGTCAGCCATGTTTCTGCGCTCCTAGCGTCGTCGATGAGAACTGCCCGGATATTTATGACGGCGCAGAGGGATTTTTCCTGCGCCTGGCCGAGGGCGTCGCGCCCATCCCCCCGGGCGTAAACGTGAGCGCACCCCAGCCTCCGCCCGCGCAAGAACCTGTGGATCCTACTGAGCTTCTCGAAACCCTGGCCCGGGGCGGACGCGTTCCCCCGGCTCTGGCCCGGCGTCTCAAGCATCGCTCCCAAAATCATCCCTGATTGCCACCAACATGGAATGTCCAAACTGCGGAACCTGGAATCCTGACGACAAGAAAGTCTGTTGGCGCTGCCAGACTCCTCTACCTCGACCTGAATCCGAAAAGAAAAAACGCAAGACGCCCACCATCATGGGCATGTCCATCTGGCTGTTTCTTTTGATTTTGATCATGCTGGCGTTGCCGCTGCTGATAGGGCGCTGCGGCCCGTTGCCTCACTGAACATGATCGGCGCTATCGAAGATTTTCGAGGGGCGCTGCTGGCCTGGTTCGACGTCCACGCCAGGTCGCTGCCCTGGCGGGATGACGTCAGCCCGTATCGCACCTGGGTCAGCGAGATCATGTTGCAACAGACCCAGGCGGCCACCGTCATCCCCTACTATCGGCGTTTCATCGCCCGTTTTCCCACTGTGCAGGCTCTGGCCCGTGCGCCCATTGATGATGTGTTGAAATTGTGGGAGGGATTGGGCTACTATCGGCGGGCCCATCATCTGCATCGGGCAGCGCGCATCATCGTCGAGCGGCATGGCGGCCGGGTGCCGCAGGATGAAAGCGCGTTGCTGGCCCTGCCGGGCGTCGGACGTTACACCGCGGGCGCTATTCGCTCCATTGCTTTTGGTCAGCCTGCGCCCGTGATGGATGGCAATGTCAAACGCATCCTGGCCCGTCTGGACGACCTGACCGAGAGCATCGATCTGCGGGAGACGGAGAAACGTCTTTGGGCTCGAGCCGCCGAACTGCTCCCCGCGAATCGGCCTGGCGATTTCAATCAGGCCATGATGGAGCTGGGCGCGACCATCTGCCAGCCTGCCGCGCCCCGGTGCGACGTTTGTCCTGTGGCCGATTTCTGCCTGGCCCGGGCCCGAGGCGTGCAGACCCAGCGCCCGGTGCGCACGCCCAAACAGCGCATTCCCCATTATCATGTGGCCGCGGGCGTGGTCTGGCACGCGACTGATCCCGACCGCTTTCTCATCGCCCAGCGCCCGGTGGGGGGCATGTTAGGCGGACTGTGGGAGTTTCCGGGCGGCAAGCAGGAGCCGGGCGAGGCCCTGCCCCAGACCCTGGCCCGGGAATTGCAAGAAGAGCTGGCCATCCAGGTGGCGGTGGGGGATAAATTCACCCAGGTCAAGCACGCGTTCACCCATTTTCGCATCACCTTGCACGCGTTTCACGCCCGGCATCTGGCGGGCGAACCCCGGTGCATCGGCGTGGATGACTGGCGCTGGGTGACCCTGGCCGATGTGGACTCCTTCGCCTTCGCCAGGACGGATCGGGCCATCATCGCCGCGTTGCGAAATGAGTCATCCCCGCGATTTTCGTAACTGTTTCGAAAATAGAACGCAGATGACGCAGAAAAAACTAATCGACGCAGATGAAAACAGATGAGATCAAAATAATCTGCGAAAATCTGTGAGCATCAGACGATTCTGCGTTCCATTTTCGTTCGTTATGTGGTGAGCAGCCGCTCATGGCGACTGTTCCGATCTCACCCTGTCGCCAGGAAAATCGGCAGATAGATGGC
>JALXAF010000013.1 GCA_026992375.1 Anaerolineae bacterium | reverse complement strand
GAGGATAGCGCAATGTTCAAAATTGGTTCGTCTGTTTACGCCGTCGATGGTCCCGTCGGCAAACTGCAATATGTCGTATTGAATCCCCACACCCGAGAAGTGAGCGATCTCGTGGTGAAATGCGATCCTTTCACCGGCTCCCGAGTTGTCTCGGCCCGCTATATCGATCACGTCGATGACGATGGCTCCATCCATCTCACTGTCGATAAAGACTTCGTCCGCCGCACCCGCAAATTCGATCACAAGGAGTTCGTCACAGTGACTGATGACGGCGGGGTGGGCAGCGAGCAATTATTCTGGCAGGATTTGTATGGTCTGGCCGCGCCCGAAGCGCCGAAACCGGTCAGCAAAGTTCACATCGACCGGGGCCTGAATGAAGAAGATGTGCTCGTGGGCAAGGGCTCGCGGGTCTACACAGCGCTGGGCGAGCGCGTGGGCGTCGTGGATCACGTGGTCATCGACCACGATGCGCATGAACTCCTCTACCTGGTGGTGCGTCTGCCCGGTATTCGCCGCCGCCGGGTCATCGTGGCGGCATCGCAGGTCAAGGAATGGGAGCATGACGCGGTGGTGCTAAATCTGGATCGGGATGCACTGGCCTCGCTGCCGCCCTATGTGCCCTCCAAACACGATGCGACAGTGGCCCAGTTGGTGCGTCAGGCCATTGCTGCGCTGGGCGTGGACGTGGAGAATCTGGGCGTCTTCGTGGATCGCGGGCACGTATTGCTGCGCGGACACGCCAGCACCCAGGATGATCGCCGCCGCGTCGAGGCCGCGACCCGCTCCGTCTCGGGCGTGCTCAGCGTCAGCAATGAGATCACCACCGATCGGGAGCTGGAGATGCGGGCGCAGCAACGTCTGCTGGCGGATCCCGTCGCCAGTCTCTATCCGGTGGACGTCATCGTCAAAAACCGCATCGCTACGGTCATCGGCAAGGTTCCCAGCACCGCGGTGCAGGACGTCATCCTGGAGATCGTGCGCAACACGCCCGGCATCGTTTCGGCCATCGATGAGATCTCGGTGGACGCGCTGGCTTTCGCCGATGAGGAATTCCCCGCCCGGCTGGTCGCCACGGGCAAGAATTCGGTCCCGGTGACGCTCCCCGCCACGCAGGAGCCGTAACCCCGCACGCTTCCCCGCGACGCTCCTGGCGGCCTTCAGGAACGCGTCCGCGACAGCTTCTTCTCCAATCGTTGCAACCGATGATGCAACGCAGCCAAAATCTCTTCGCGCCGATAACGCGTTGACCAGCTTTCGGCCCGGGCGATGGCCTCCAATGTCCACGCCCGGGCTTTTTCTATCTCGCCCGTGCGCCATTCGTGATGTTTCGCCAGCTCCACCAGGGCCTCCACGTCATCCGCGAGGCGCATATCGGCCAGAGCCCGCCACCAGATCGCAGCTTCATCCCCCCGCTGGCTGCGCTTGAGCAGCAGCGCCAGCTCGCGCATGACCTGGGCCCGAACCGCGGGCGGCAGTTGCGCGTCCAGCGCCCGCCGATACGCCCGCTCCGCGGCCTCGATGTCGCCCGCCCGCTGCCAGGCGCGGCCCAACGCCAGCAGATCGCCGGGATGCGGCTCCATCTCTCCGGCCAGGGTGGCGGCGATGATCCGGGCCAGGGGAACCATGCTGACCACATCCTCCAGATTGTGATACAGCACCGATTCCATCTCTTGCACGCGGCCCCGTCCCCGGGCGAACTCGAACCACTGGCCGGGGATGAGATAGGAGGGGATGTCGAGGCCGCTGCGGCGGTGTCCGAGGATGCGCCGTTCGAGATTGCCGAAATTGCACGCGCCCAGCCGCGGTCGCCACAACCTGCGCGCGGGATGCAGCAGATCGATGTGGGGGCTCTCGTCGGGCGGCTCCACGCCGCTGAGGATGAAGCGGGAGCGCAGCAGGGGCCAATCGAAGGCCCGCCCGTTGAAGGTGATCAATCCGCCCCGCTGGGCGATGAAGCGCGCCAGATCGGGCAGATACGCCCGCTCCTCCGCGGGATTGCGGGCGAAATACTGCCGCACCACATACGCGTCCTCCTCGAAAGTTCCCACGCCGGTGAGGAAGACGATGGTTCCCGCGCCGCCAGCCAGCCCCGAGGTCTCGGTGTCGAGGAAAACGCCCTGGCGAAAGTCGAACGCGTCGGTTTGGGCCAGCCGGGACGCGGCCAGGGGCGAGAGGGTTAGCAGATCGCCGATGGCGACGCGTCCCTGCCGGTGGGTCAGCGGGAATCGCTGCGTGCGGAGGAGATACGCGCCCCGCTCCCCAACCACCTCCTCCATCCCGTCCAGCTCGGTCAGGCGGGTCGCGCCCGCGGGCGCATGATGAGCGGGCGCGGGAGGGGAGGTTTGCTGCGGCGGTGGCGACGCGGACGCGCGATCCCGCGGCCGTTTGCGCAAGCGCCCCGCCTTGCGCAGGCGCTGCAAACGGGCCTGAATGTCGGAGGAATCAGGAGATTGCTCGGTCACTTGTCTGTTTCATCGTCAGCAGGAGCGGGCGACGCGGTCTGCTGCAATGATTCCCAGGCCGCGCGCAGACGCTCCAGCTCCGCGGGATCGGTGGAGACATGCCCGTATTCGTAATCGTTGTACACATCGGTGATATGCCGCAGGGCCTCATCCTGGCCCGGAAAAGCCCGCTGCAAAGCGGGGAGATAGTCGTTGGGCGTCCACGCGGGATCGCGAGGATAGCCGCGCCGCGCGGCCAGCTTCTGCATATTGGCATAGATGTGGCGGATGGAGATGGCCGCGTAAAACTTCCGGCCCAGGCCGAATTGCCCCGCCAGCTC
>JALXAF010000012.1 GCA_026992375.1 Anaerolineae bacterium | reverse complement strand
AAGGCGTTTTCGAGCCGAATCAGACTACCTGAACGGTCACCCTTTTTCCATAATCACATCAGACGCCTCAAATGGCCATGCCTCAAATATCGAACAAGCTTAAACTTCTGGATCAACTCCGCTTCACTCTCCCTCAGATACATTACTCTTACCGCACTGAGCAGAGCTACGTCATATAGGATCAGGATTGGGTTGAGGATTGGGGGTTGCCAGGTCGGGGTTGGGCGAGCCTACAACGGCGTCAAACCCTTCGGCAAGGCCCTTCGCCTATGCTCAGGACAAGCTGCGGGCAGGTTGCCAGACGTCAGACGTCAAAATTCGGCGTGAAGCGCGGGATCTTACGCGTCACGTTTTACGTTTCACGAATCGGCCCCTTCGCGCCCCCCCCCTGGAAACTGTCCACTGTCCACCACACACTGCTTACTACTTACTACTCACTGCTCACTCTCCTATGCCCGACGACCTCATCGCCCTCCGCGCCCGCGACCTCCCCAACACCGAGGCCCGAGCCAACGCGTTCGCCCGGGCCCGACGTTCCGGGCGGCGTCAGCCCAGATAATCGTCCAGATCGACCAGCGGAAAGGCGACGCGGCGGAAGCCCTGGGCATGAGCTGGCCCATCGGACGTCTCCCAGGGGATGGTGGCGTCTATCGCGGCCTTGTCGCTACGCGACTTCTGGCCCGGGATGTGCCGGGCGGACGGGTCCAGCGAGCTGGAAGGCTGATCCGGGAAGATCATCACATCCCGGGTCGCCTGCACCCGGGTGGCAATGGCCCACTCCACGTCGTTGGGATCGAAGATGTCGATGTCTTCATCCACCACGACCACGTGTTTCAGCGAGCCGTGCCCGCGGAACGCGGCCTCCGCGGCCCGGCGACCGTCGTCGGGACGGCGCTTGCGGATTTGCACCACGGCATGAAGCCACGAGGCCCCGCCCGGCGTGATGTGAACGTTTTTCACGTCGGCCACCTCTTTCACCGCGGCGTAGATGCCCGGCTCTTTGGGCATGCCCATGAGCAGTTTGTGCTCCAACTGGCCGGGCAGCAGGCCATGATAGAACGGGCGCCGCCGGTGGGCGATGGCGTCGATCTCGATGATGGGCTGCTGGCGCACGATGTCGCTGGTCTCGGTGAGATCGACGAAGGGGCCTTCGGCGGTTAGCTGATGGGTGAGACGCCCCTCCAGCACCAGCTCCGCATCCGCCGGAACCAGCAGGTCGTTGGTGATGCACCGGGCGAGGGGCGCGGGGGCCAGGGCCTGGGCGATGTTCATCTCGAAAACGCCGGGCGCGGGCGACATGCTGGCGGCCAGCAGGATGTGCAGGGGCAGGCCGATGGCGATGGCCACCGGCAGATCGCCATTGCTCTTCCTCCAGGCGGCGTGCGTTCCCCGATTTTCCACCAGCCGGGCGGCGAAGCGGCGGTTATCCAGTTGCAGCAGGCGATGGTAGGAGGCGTTGAGGCCCGTCTCGGGGTCGCGGGTGATGAGCACGCCCGCGGTGACGTAACGTCCGGCGTCATCGGGCAGGTGTTTGAGGATGGGCAGGTCGTCGAGGTTTCCGGGCCGGTGGATGATTTCCTGCCAGGGGGCCGTTTCGACCAGGGGCGCGGGCCGGGGGTTGGCGAAGGCGTGGGCCAGGCGAAAGATGAGCTGATCCGGCTCACAATTCAGGCTCAGGGCGAAATGACGCCGGGCCGAAGCAAGACCTGTGACCACGCGCCAGCCTGGATGTCCGATGATGTTGGTGAACAATGCGGGGCAGCCATCCAGGGCGTAGGCGACCGCAGCCAGTTCGAGATCGGGATCGACGGGCCTGTCGATGGTCGCCAGCCAGCCGTTTTTGCGGGCCGCGGCGAGAAAGGATGAGATGTCCATGGGATGTGAGGGGTGTGGTAAAATGAAAATCGCTTTTCAGGAACGTTCCGGCGTCCCCTAACCCGGACAAACCGGAACCAAAAAGATGATCTCACGCAAAGACGCAGAGCCGCAAAGAAAAAAGAGGCAAAGAAAAACTTAGCCCTTGGCGACTCTTCGGCGAGTTCCTTCATTTCGTTCAGGACAGGCTCAGGACATGCTTCGCCTGAGACAATTTCTTGCCCGCGAGCAAGGATTCCGTTGATAAATACACTTCTGCTTTCAAGGCGTCTGGTCAATGATACCGCACAAACTCTCTCTGCAAAACTTTCTCAGCTACAAGTCTCCGCAAGAGCCTCTGGATTTTTCGGAAATGCACCTGGCTGTGCTCATCGGACAAAACGGGCATGGCAAGTCGGCGCTGTTGGATGCTATCACCTGGGCGCTGTGGGGCAAGGCCCGGGCCGCGGATGATGATCTCATACACCTGGGCAGCGCCGAGATGATTGTGGATTTCGAGTTTTATCTGGGCGAACAGTTGTATCGAGTCGAGCGCAAGCGGTATCGACGGGGCAAGAGCAGCAAGCCCCGGCTGGATCTGTTCATCTGGGATGAGGGGGAGGCGCGATGGCAGCCTCTGACCGAAAGCGGCGCCCGGGCCACTCAGCGCAAGATCGAGGAGATCCTGCGCATGGATTATGAGACCTTTGTGCACACCGCGTTTCTGAAGCAGGGCGAGGCGGATGCGTTTACGTCGGCCACGCCGGGCAAGCGCAAGAATATCCTGGGCAAGGTGCTGAATCTCGCCCGGTATGATCGCTACGCAATCCGGGCGCGGGAGATGGCGAAGGAGCTTCAGCGGGAGGTGGATCGATTGGAGGGGCGTTTGAGCGAGTTGCGCGCTGAGTTGGCGCAGCAGCAGGCGTATGAGGAAGCTATTCGGCAGGCCAGGGTGGCGGAGCTGGAAACCCGTCTGACGCGGGAGTCTGCGGCCCGGGCCATGCTCGAGGCTCAGAGGACGTTGCAAGACCTGACGAACAAGGAGGAGGCCCGCAAAAAGCTGGCCTGGCGGGTGACGCGGGCGCAGGCGGAGCGGGCGCAGACAGAGGAGGAGTTGGCCCGGGCCAGGGAGCGTCTGGCCGCGATTCGGGCGCTGTTGGCGCAGAAAGAGGAGGCGGCGGAGGGGTATCGCAGGTTGCAGCAGGCCGAGGCCGAGGATGCGCGCTGGAATCAGGTGTTGACGCAGCGGCGTCCGCTGGAGCGGGAGGAGCGGGCCCTGGAGCAGGCTATCGAGCGGGAGCGGGCGCTGCTGGAGACGGATTTGGCGCTGAAGAAACGGCAGTTGCAGGAGGCGGAGGAGGCTGTCGAGAATCTGCCGGATCTGGAGGCGCGGACGGCGGCGCTGCAGGAGGATGTGGCGGCGTTGGAGCAAATGGCGCGGGCGGAGCGGGCCAATGCCGGGCGTTTGGCGCAGATCGCGGCGGAGGTGAAGCAGGCCCGGCGCGAGTTGGAGCGGCTGCAAAAGTTGCTGGCGGCGTTGCCCGAGCTGGAGGCGAAGCGGACTTCGTTGCAGGAGGAGTTGGCCCGGATGGAGGCGCTGGACGCGGAGAATCAGGCGCGGCGGACGCGTCTTTCGGAGTTGCGGGTGCTGATGCAGCAGGCCCGTCACGAGTTGGAGCGCATCAAGCAGGAGGCGGATGATTTGAATGAACGCCGGGCGCTGCTGGAGCGGGGTGAGACGGATTCATGCCCGGTGTGTCGGCGTCCGCTGGGAGAGACGGGCCGGGAGCATGTGTTGCAGGAGTATGAGCAAACGCTGGCCGCGCTGCGGGAGCAGTACAGGGAGGTGCAGGCTTCGTTGACGGAGATGGCGCAGGAGGAGAAGGCGCTGAAGGCGGCTATCGATGAGACCGCGTTCGAGTTGCGTCGTTTGCCGGGGCTGCGCAATCAGTTGGCTGCTTTGCAGGCTCGTTTGGAGGATTATGAGGGGGATGAGGCGTCGTTGGCTGAGCAGGCTGCGGCGCTGCAACAGCAGGTTCAGGCGCTAACCCAAGAGGAGGATGGTTTGCGACGGGAGTCGGCTGATTTGAGGGAGCGCCTGGCGGGGCTGGCTGAAAGACGGCGGATGTTGGCGGAGTTGGAGAATCGGCTGGCGGAGGCCCGGCGGCTGGCTGCGCTTTTGCCCGGGATCAAAACGTCGGTGCGGGACATCCTGACTCGTTTGGAAGGGGGCGTGCGGCCCGATCTCCAGAAAAAATTGACTGCTGTGCGGGAGCAGTTGGAAGCGTTGACTTATGACGAGCAGGCGCATGAGCAGGCGCGTCGATTGCGCAGGCGTTTGCAGGATGCGGAGGAGCTGTGGCGGCGGGTGCAGGGGGCTGAGGAGCGTCTGCCCGAGATCGAGGCTGCGGTGGCGCGTTTGGCCGCCCGCGGGGAGCGTGAAGCCGCGGCGCTGGCGGAGGATGAGCAGGAGCTGGCTGCGTTGGCCGAGGCCGCACAGGGGCTGCCCGAGGCCCAAGCGGCCTGGCGGGAGGCGCAGCAGGCCGCGGATGAGGCGCATCGGGCGTGGAAGGAGGCGAATGATCGGTTGGTGGCGGCGGAGCAGCGTTTGCAGGCGCTGGAGGGGGTGCGTCGGCAGCGGGCCCGGCTGGAGGAGTCACTGACGGAGGTAAAAGGTCGGCTGCATCGTTATCAGGTGCTGGAGAAGGCTTTCGGGCGGGATGGCGTGCAGGCGATGATCATCGAGGCGGCGCTGCCGGAGCTTGAGGCGGAGGCCAATCGGCTGTTGGCCCGGCTCAGCGATGGGCGCATGAATGTGCGGTTGGAGACTCAGCAAGAGAAGAAGACGGGCGGGCTGAAGGAGGCGCTGGATGTCATCATCTCGGACGAGCTTGGCTCCCGGCCCTATGAGTTGTATTCGGGCGGCGAAGCGTTTCGGGTGGATCTTGCGTTGCGGATTGCGCTTAGTCGTTTGTTGGCTCGCCGCGCGGGAGCGGCCCTGCAAACGCTGTTCATCGATGAGGGGTTTGGCACGCAGGACGCGCAAGGACGCGAGAATCTGGTGGAGGCCATCCACATGATCAAGGATGAGTTCGCGTTGATCCTGGTCATCACCCACATCGATGAATTGAAGGATCAGTTTCCCGTGCGGATTATGGTGGAGAAGGGCGAGGAGGGCTCTGTTTATCGGGTTGGGTGATGCAGGGACGGCAAAAACGAGTGGCTGGCGCTATCCGGGCGCACTGGGCAGGGAACTGTCTCACGCAAAGACGCGGATCCACAAGGAAAAGCTTTTAGAGGCTTGGCGGCCCTTCGGCGAGGCCCTTCACTTCGTTCAGGACATGCTTTGCACGAGCTCAGCTTCTGAGTTCCGGCTTGCCCGGGCAGGAGACACTCGTTTTACCGACTCCTATGGGTTTCAGGAGGATGGCTGATTGTTGACCTCCGAGAGCTCTCCTGAAGTCCTGTTGATCGTTTCAGCCTGGAATAATCGTTTTTTCGAATAATCTCACCCAGTAATCCCCTTCCTGCACCCGACCCGCATCCCGAAAGTCCCGCTCTCGATAGTACGTCTTGAGAAATTCGTTGCCATCCCAGCAATCCAGGCGCAGGCGGGTCTTGCCCAGATGACGCGCTGCTTCCGCGGCTGCATCCAAAATCCGCCCGCCCAAATCCTGGCCCGCGGCCCAACGCGCCACCGCCAGCCCGCTGAGATAGAGGGCGTCATCGGGCGTGTCGGGCCAGCAGGAGGGGGCGATATCGGTCAGCAGACAGCCGCCCGCCAGCGCCTCGCCCCTCGTCGCCAGGATGAGAGCGCCGCGTCGGAGCTTTGTCAGCAGATCGGGCCGGGCCGCGCGGTGCTCGCCGGGCCGCCATTGGCGCACGCCCCGGGCCCACAGCCACGCCGCCGCCTCCTCTAGCAGGTCGATGTAGGCGTCGAGGCGATCTTCGAAGGCTTCGACAATGATGGTTTCGTCATTCATTGGCAGCTTGCCTGGAAACGCTATCCTGTAACAATTGGGTTTTGTTATTGGTGATAGCTATGATAACATATCGGTTAATCGATTGTTTAATCAATTAGGTGAGGCTCCAGATGTATAAAACCATGAGCGCCACCCAGGCCCGCGTTCACTTTGGCGAAGTGATGCGCTTTGTCACCGAGCAAAAAGAGGCTGTCATTGTCGAACGAGCCGGCAAACCCCAAGTTGCCATCATGTCTATAGACGAATTCGAACGATTACAGGCATTACAGCAAAAAGAAAGTTGGGAGCAGTCGCTCCGGTTTCTGGAGGCTATGGGAAAGAAAGTCGATGCGCGGCGAAAGCAAATAACTGCGCCGGAGCCGGAGGACTTGATTCATCGGATGAGGGAGGGGCAGGCGTTACATGAATGATTACGTTTCTTGGATACGCGATAAAGTCGGCCACGACCGCATTTTCCTCAATGTCGCCATCGTCATTGTGGTCAATGACAAGGGCGAAGTATTGCTGCAAAAACGCTCAAAAACCGAAAACAGATGGGGCTTTCCGGGCGGTGTAATCGAGTTGGGAGAATCGGCAGATGAAGCTGCTGTCAGGGAAGCAAGAGAAGAAACTGGTTTGGAAGTGCAGATTGAAAACTTACTGGGGGTTTATACAAGGTATTATGACGAATACGCCAATGGAGACAAAGCGCAACCAGTAGCAATTGTCTTTACAGGCAGCGCCATCGGCGGGAAGCTGGCTACAGACAATAACGAAACATTTGAGTTATCGTTTTTCGCCCCTGATACAGCCCCAACGTTGTTCAACGCCCAACACAATGACATCCTCGATGATTTTCGCCTTGGCAGAACGGGCGTTTACCGGTAAGCCCGCCGCCCGAGGCTGGAAGCCACGGGCTACTGGCGCAAAGCCCCTACGGAGCTGAACTCCCAGACCGAAAGGCTTTGCACTGGTAGCCCGGCGCACTCAGCCGGTGCTGCAACGAAAAAAGAAGTCGTTTTTAGATGTTCTCTTGGCGGCTTTGCGAGGGGCAATATTCTCACCTCAACGCAATCACCGCTTTGCCCAGCTCGACGAACACAGGCGAGGCCAGCAGGCCCATGAGCAGCACGCCAGTGACAGCGATGGCAATGGCCGCACCCGCTCCCGCGGGAATGTGCGACCGCACGTAGCTCTGCTCATCGGGCTTGGACATGAACATGACCACAACCACCCGCAGATAGTAGTAGGCGCTGACCACGCTGTTCAACATGCCGATGACGGCCAGCCAGACCCAACCTGCGCTCACTGCGGCTCCGAACACATAAAATTTGCCGAAGAAACCCACCAGAGGCGGGATGCCGGTGAGGGAGAGCATGAAGATGGCCATGGCCACCGCCAGCAGAGGACGACTATCGAACAGGCCGCGGGCGGCGTCGATGTCAGCGTCCTGGCGGGCGTCGGGCGTGGATCGTTCTAGCATGGACGCCACCGCAAAAGCGCCGATGTTCATAAAGGCGTAGGCGAACAGATAGTAGAGCACCGCGTTCAGGGCGTTCACGCCCGCTACCAGGCCCGTCATCATGTATCCCGCCTGGGCGATGGAGCTGTATGCTAACATGCGCTTGAGGCTAGTCTGACGCAGGGCCGCAAAGTTGCCCCAGGTCATGGTCAGCACCGAGATGATGGCGACGAGGCCCGCCCATATCTCGATGGGCGCGCTGGTCAGCGAAGCCAGGATGCGGAACATGGCCACGAACACAGCGGCTTTGGTGGCCACTGACATGAAGGCGGTCACGGGCGTGGGCGCACCCTGGTAGGCGTCGGGCGCCCACATGTGGAAAGGCACGCCCGCCAGCTTGAAGAAGAACCCGACCAGCAGCAGCGCCAGCCCGGTCAGAATGAGAAAACCGCCCGTGCCACCCGCAGCGATCTCGGAAAGCTGGGTGCTGCCGGTGTCGGCATAGAGCAGCGCCATGCCATAAAGGAAAAATCCCGATGAAAACGCGCCCAGCAGGAAATACTTGAGCGCGCCTTCGGCGCTGGCAAGCTGGCGGCGATTGAAGCCGGTGAGCACGTAGAGGGAGACCGAGAGAATCTCCAGGCTGACGAACATGGTGATCAATTCCACCGACTTGCCCATGAACATCATTCCCGCGGCGGCCAACAGCAGCAACGCATAAAAGGAGCTGGATTCTCGGCTGAACTGAGGCACATAGGCCCAGGCCAGCAACACGCTCAATCCCGCAGCCAGCAGCACCACCAGGTTGGTGTAGCGCGAAAGATCATCCACCAGCACAACATTGCCCACCAGCGCGTCACCGCTGCCGAGGCCCGCAGCCGTCACGCCCGCGGCCACAAGGATGCCCGCGAAGGTCACGCCCGCCATGAGTGACGCCTCAGCGCGCACATCGCTGAACCGGCTCGCCATGTCAATGATCAGCAACAGCAACGCCACGCCGATGATGATGATTTCGGGAAGAAGGGGAAGGAGATCGAGATGAGGTGTTGTCATCGTTGGATATGGGTATAATTGCTAGGAATTTATGTCGGCGATTGGGAGATCAGGAGATCGTTTTGCCACCTTTGCTGGAAACGATCTGCGACGAGGTGGACTCTCAACTTTCAGCTCGCACATGTCTGGATCAATGATTGATGAGTAATGATTAAAGTGAAAACTACGCTGATTTAGCCTTTAATCATTGTTCATTAATCATTGATTTCGTCCATCAGCAGCGTGACGCCAGACGTGAGCAGCAGCTTTCTTGTTTCCAATAACAGCTATTCTCTTAGAACGGCAGCGGCGCGGCCTGGATGGTTTGCAACAGCGCATCCACCGCCGGGTTGATCTTGTCGAGGAAATAGTTGGGATAAAGGCCGATGACGAAGAACATGATCACCAGGGGCGCGAGCACCAGGATCTCGCGCTTGGTGAGATCGGTGAGGTTGCCGTTCTTTTCTTCATCCAGCGGGCCATGGATCATCTTGCGCACCGCGGTGAGCAGATACCAGGCGGCCAAAATCACGCCCAGGGTGGCGAAAACCGCCCACCAGGGATTGGCCTGGAACGTCCCCACCAGGATGGAGAACTCGCCCACGAAGCCGTTCAGGCCCGGCAGGCCCACCGAGGCCATGACCACGATGACGAAGAAGGCGCTCCACACTGGAACCTGCTTCCACAGGCCGCCATATTCGGAGAAGAGGCGGGTGTGGCGGCGGTCGTAGATCATGCCCACCATGAGGAAGAGCGCGCCCGTGGCCAGGCCATGGTTCACGCCTTGCAGCACCGCGCCCGAAAGCCCTTGCGCTGTGAGACTGGCCACGCCCAGCATCACAAAGCCCAGATGGGCGATGGAGCTGTACGCCACCAGCGATTTCACATCCTTCTGCACCAGCGCCACCAGCGCGCCATAGAGGATGCCGACGATGGCCAGGAAGGCCAGCAAGGGCGTGTACATCTGCGTGGCCAGGGGGA
>JALXAF010000011.1 GCA_026992375.1 Anaerolineae bacterium | reverse complement strand
ATGCTGTATCCCAGCGCAGTCAGCGCCTCGATCACCTCTGCATCCGCATCGGTGATGGGCGCAACGCCCACGCCCTCGAATTCCGAGACGCCCATCTTGTCTTTGAGATGGAAGAGAATTTTCTTGGCGCTCTTGGGCCCGATGCCGGGTACCCGGGTGAGCAGGCCCGGCTCGTCATTGGCCACGGCCAGCCGGATGGTGTCGGGCGGCAGGGTGGAGAGGATGCTCAGGGCCAGCTTCGGGCCAACGCCGCTGACGCCCAGCAGCACCAGAAACAGATCCAGGTCTTCCTCCGTGGCGAATCCGAACAGGGTGAACTCCTGCTCGCGTATGTGCAGATGCGTGAACAGCGCCACCGGCTGTCCCGTCTGATAGCCTGCCAGTTGATCGGCCGGGACGAACACCGTCAACCCCATGGGCCCGATATCTACGATGATATGGTCTTCGGCGACATACTCGATGCGCCCTCGCAATCGGCTGATCATTTTTCTCGTTCCACTCAGGCAGCCTGCGCCTGATAAATCACCGGGCGGTAACGCGGTTTGGGGATGGGTTTGCCTTCGGCCCGTGCGACTTCCAGCCAGGCCCGTTTGGCTTTCTCCACTTCCGCCAGGGCCTCAGCCGGTGTGTCGCCAAAGGCGGAGCAGGCTTCCAGATCAGGGATATCTGCGATGTAGCCGTCATCTTCTTCAGAATAAAAGATGTTGATGTGGTAATCCTGCTTCATTTATCCTCCAACTGGAGATTGTATTTCTCGACCAGTTTCAAGAACTGCCTGATTTGATAGGGCTTTGCTTGACCCTTTACATTCTGAAGATTCACAAGTTCTGGAATTTCCGGATGTGTAAAAATGTGATGACTTCCGCTTACTCGCGCCAGACGAAATCCGAATGCTTCAACCAGGCTTGTGAAATCACTGAAGCGGATATTGGCCGGACTTGCCAGGATTTTTGCAAGAAGCTTTCGGTGGTTCACAGAGACCTCTCGCTATCAATACGCCCAGGCGGAGTTGAGATGACAGAGGGCGATGGCCAGGGCGTCGGCCGCGTCGTCGGGGCGGGGAATGTCATCCAGGCCCAGCAGCATCCGCATCATCTCCTGAATCTGACGCTTGTCTGCGCCGCCATAGCCGGTGACGGCCTGCTTGACCTGGGTGGGCTTGTAATGGAAGAGGGGGATGCCTCGCTGGGCCACGGCCAAAAGCACCACGCCCCGGGCATGACCGACGCTCAGGGCGGTGCGGGCGTTTTTCGAGAAGAAGACCTCCTCCACCGCCACCGCATCGGGGTGATGGGCATCCAGCAGGGCGTTGAGCTCCGCGTAGATGGTGACCAGGCGCAGAGCGAGCTCCTGATTGGCCGGGGTGCGGATGACGCCGTAATCCAGCGCTTGCGGCCCGCCCTCAGCTTCGCTGATGACCCCGTAACCGGTGATGGCCGTGCCTGGATCGATGCCCAGAATGACGGTGGGAGTTCGGCTCACGCTGTTTCCAATTGGGCGTAGAGCTCATCGCTCATGGCTAGATTGGAATGAACCTTCTGCACATCGTCCAGATCTTCCAGTCGCTCCAGCAGGGCCGTCACCTTCATGGCCTGATCCACCGGCAGCTCGACCTCCATCTTGGGGATCATGGTCAGCTCCACGTCCTCGATATCGTAGCCCGCTTCGGTCAGTGCGTCGCGCACAGCGCCCAGATCGGTGGCGGCAGTGGTCACCACCGCGGCATTCTCGTCCTCGAAATCGACATCCTCGGCGCCGGCGTCAGCGGCCACCATGAACAATTCGTCTTCATCTATGCCATCCATTTTGACGGTGATCTGCCCTTTGCGCTCGAATTGCCAGGACACCGCGCCATTGGCTGCCAGATTTCCTCCAGCCTTGGCGAAGTGATATCGTAGTTCGGCCACCGTGCGATTTTTGTTATCGGTCAGGGTCTCGATGATGACCGCCACGCCGTGGGGCGCGTACCCCTCGTAGGTGATCTCTTCCAGATCAGCGCCTTTTTCCAGGCCCGCGCCGCGGTTGATGGCCCGCTGAATGTTGTCTTTGGGCATATTCGCGGCCTTGGCCTTATCCAGCGCAAAGCGCAGCCGGATGTTGGAATCGGGATCCGGGCCGCCCATGCGGGCCGCGGCCTGGATTTCGCGGGCGATCTTGGTGAAGAGTTTGCCGCGCTTGGCGTCATTTGCGCCTTTCTTGCGCTTGATGGTGGACCATTTGCTGTGACCTGACATAAAATTCTCCGTAATAATTGTTTGGAATCAAATTGATAGCTGTCAGAATGCTGGCGCGTCGGAACGCCATGCGCGCCAGCATTGCATTGCCATTATAACATAATCCACAACGCAACGCATCTCTTTTGTAACTGTTGGGTGCGTTCCAAAATTGGGGCGCACTGGCCGAATAGAATTCGGTTCTGGGGGCGTTCCGCCGCATGTCCTCCTACGAGGACATTTTCGGGCGCAAATTGGCTTGCCTGCGCAGGCAGACAAGCGGCCGTAGGCCCCCAGCCCTGATTTCAATCGGCAGGTTCTGGCAAGAAATGCAAATTTGCCCCCAAATTGGAACGCACCCTAACTGTTCGGGCCACGGCGAGAAACGTCTGACGGGGCAGCACAGGCCATTTACGCCAATCCGCGTCATGTCATTTGTTGACAGGAGACGTGAAATCAGCTAAAATGGAACATAATTTCCATACACTAGTTCTATTTTGTCAGGAGCGCATCTTATGTCTGAATTCGTCGTCGCCGTGGCTCAAACCAACCCCGTTCTCGGCGACATCGCCGCCAATCTCGCCCAAATGGCCTCGCTGGTGGAACAGATATGCCGGGAGCAGCACGCGGATCTCATCGTCTTCCCCGAACTGGCCACCACGGGCGTGGAGAACGGCTCCGCCTTCAACGCCATGGCCGAGCGTCCGCCCGGCGGGCGTCAGTTCAACATCCTGGCCCGCAAGGCTGCGGATTTCAACACGCATATCGTTTTTGGTCTGCCCACCAAAGAGAAGGTGGAGACCACCATTTACAACGCAGCCGTGGTCATCGGGCCCGACGGCGACTTCATCGGCGAGTATCGCAAGATTCACCTGCTGGGCGATGAGAAGCTCAGTTTCCGGCCCGGCTATCGCTTTTCGGTGTTCGACACTGCGTTGGGCGTGGTGGGCGTGATGATCGGCTGGGATTTGGCTTTTCCCGAGGCCGCGCGGGCGTTGACGCTGCTGGGCGCGGAGATCATCTGTCTGCCCGCGGCTTATGAGGCCGGATATGGCCGGGAGTGGCGGGCTTTCACCATGGCTCGGGCCGCGGAGAACGGCGTCTTTCTGCTAGCCGCAAACCGGGTTGGCGAGGAGTCCAGCCGCGGCTTTCTGGGCGAGAGCATCATTCTCAGACCCGATGGTCGGGCCCTGGCCCGGATCGACGCGGATGGCGGGGCGGGAGTCACCACGGGCTACGCGTTCGCCCGCATCGATATGGCCGAGGTGCGGCGTTATCGCGAGCAGCGACAGTTCATCATGGCCCGCTCTCCCGCGGCCTACGGGCCTATCGTGAAGAAGTATTAGCGCCGGATTATGGGCATGTAAATCCTTTGGGGCGTCGGCGTTGGCTCCCAGTAGGAGATAATGAGTTGAGGCCGATAAGGGGCCGTATCGCCCTCAGCCTCCCGGCTGTAGAATCGATAGGCCACGCTGCCATTTTGTTCCCCCACCAGAATCAATCCGTGATTCTCGTCGGGCTCCTCGATCCAGGCTTGCACTGCAGAGGTCACATCGATGCTGGTCCAGTCTTCCAGTCTGGACGCCACAGCGGATGCGAGGGAAAACGCGCTCCGGTCGCCCGGGCCGGACGCGCCCGGCTTCGTCCAGGGGGCGCCATCCCGGGCCAGACGCCAGGTGGCCTGGCGTTCCTCCCACGGGCGCTGGAGCGTATACAGCAACATGCTTATCCCTTGCGGATTCGTGCGATCCACAGCGAACAAGCTCAATGTCGCCCGTTTGATGCGGGCGTGGTCAGGCAAAGCGTCCAGATCGAAGCGTAAAAGAATGGAAAGAACTTCATTGTTGCGCACCCGAATCGTGGACGCCCCGCCCTGGTTGGCGTCAGGATCCCATTGGGAGATAAACGTGTCGCGGGTTCCCTCATATTGCCCGAAGCCATCCTGCAAGGTGACGGTGTCGCCGGGAGGCGTAGGGGAGGGCGTCGGGCCGGGCGTGGGAGCGACTGCGACATCCGGCAGCAAACGCAGCGCGCCCCAGGTTTCCTCCACGGCCCAGGTGCGCGCGCCCTGCCATGTCATGTAGGCGTCGGCTTTTCCGCCTAAATCATCATCGATCAAGCCCAGATTGAAAGGGATCATCTGCCAGTTGCGAAAGCGGGGCTGGTTCAGCGAGGGTGCCGGGATGGCCAACTCTGCGTCCCAACCATCGATGCGACGCCTCACCGCGGCCTGAACTTCTTTGGTCGGCGCTCCCTTGCTGGTGATACGTCCATCCGACGCCACGGTGAACTGCCGATCATCTGCGCCTCGGGGCTTCAAATCATTGGCCCCGTCCAGCCCCACTTCGAAGGCGTCATCCTCCCAGATCGGGTCGCTGTCCGCGATCAGCCTGTCATCGGTGACCGAGATGGCCACATAGAGATAGTCTTCATCCCATAGAAAACGCGTGTGAGAAGAGGCGTCCATGGAACTGGGATAGGAGAAGAGGTAACTGGAGGCGTTGCTGGCGGCCAGGGGAATGTCGGGAATCTGGGGCCAGTCGGAGAGATCTCCGTCGATGGTCAGCGGCGACGCCTGCAACACATCGTAGCGGGGACCATAAGGCTGGGCGCTCACCTCCGGGCCAACATGCCACAACCCCACGGCAATCGCCAGCCATGTTACGACTACGCCGAGCCCTCGGGCCGTGCGCCTCGGCCAGGAAACAGGTGCAGTTTTCATGGTTATCCTCCTTATCATGCACTGGGGAACGGTGTGCGTTCTGCGTCCAGGGGCGCGCGACGAGTGATGAGTTCGGCATCGCGCCTATCCACCGTCATCCATTATACCTCTTGCAGTCAGCCTGAGCAACGGCTCGCCGATAAGGATGAAAACGCCTTGCTGCCAGGCTAGCGAAGGAAGCCGATTTCGTCAAAGGAAAAAACATGGCGTTTTTTGATGGGAAATTGCTCTCCTTTCGTCATTTTTGGCGGTGCGCTCCCGCTTCACCGTCTCTGGCATACGCAATCGAGTTTGGCGACTGGGGATGGGTGTGCTAAAATCGCGTTTTGACTCCCCCTGGCCTCGCCCCGGGCAGGAGCGGCATGCTCATGAATTGGAACAATCCCTCACCCGTCTTCGTTTTACCTCGCAGAAAAGAATAATCATCATACAGCGCCCGCCTTCCCATGCCGGGGCGATTCTTGCCCCATCCCCTGAAGACGGGCGATCTTGTCTCAAGGAGATAGAAACAGTCCTATGCAAAATAGTTCGTCCTTTCTCAATCGCATTGGACGCATCCTGGAAAGTCCCAACACCGGCAGGATTTTCAACTTTGTGATCATCCCCATTCTTATCCTGATCATCCTGTTGTTGCCGCCGGTGGATTTGCTGGGCAGGGTGCAGGCCATTGGCTACGAGCCCATCACCCCCGAATCGGGCATGGTCAGCGATCCTGATGGCGCGAAAGTCATCTTCCCCGCCGATGGTCTCTCGGGCAAGGCTCACGCCAAACTGGAAAGCGTGCCCCGAGATCAGTTCGAGCGCGGGGATGTCTCGGAGGATTTGCAGCAGGCATTGGCCAAGTTGCAGGAATTCCCCGAATTGCGTCCTCGCAGCCCCATTTATCAACTCCGGGTGCGTGGCGATATCCCCACCCACGCCATCATCACCCTCCCCATCCCCAATGATTCGCTGCCTTACGAAACCCTGGACGTTTACAACTGGAATGGGGAGACATGGGAGTGGATGCCGCATAAGCTGATCTTGGAAGAAGACGCGATGGAGAGTGACGTCAATTTCGCGCCCCATGACTTCGCCATCTTCCAAACCGCTCCCCGTCTTCCCATCGTTGGCGTCACCCTGCCGCCGGGCATGGAGCCGCCCGCAGAGGCCGCGACGGCCGCCACTGCGGTTTTTCCCACCGCGCTCACCTTGCGCGGGGATGGCAGCGTGGATGGAGCCGAAAGCCTGATTTCGGCCAACTCCATCAATGGCAAGGCCTATATGGTCGTTCGCAACTACCGCCCGGGCGAAACGCCTCGCACCGATCTGTTGGCCAATCTCATCATCGATCAGGGCTTACAGGAAGTGCAGATCAATACCCTGGCGGAACTGACGGCCAGCAAGAATTTCGATGGCGTCGCCCTGGATTATCGCGGCGTCGATCCGCCTCTGCGCAATGATTTCACCGGGTTCGTCAACAAACTGGCCCAGCGTCTGCATTCCGAAAGAAAAGAACTCATTCTCTTTGTAGATCAACCCGTACAGCTCTCGGACGACACCTGGGAGACCTTTGGCTATGACTGGATTGCGCTGGGCGCGACGGCGGATGGTATGGTGATCCCTATTTTCGAAAATCCGATCGCCTATATTCCCGGCGGACAGGTCGATACGCTGCTCGGTTGGGCTGTTGGCAACGTGAACCGCTATAAATTGATGCTGGAGCTTCCGGCGCAGGCCACCGAGCAGGCGGGCAACTATTTCATCCCGCGCGGCTTCCAGGATGCGATCACCCCCATCCTGGGCACTGTGACCACCAACGGCAATGTGGTGGAGCCGGGCACGCCCGTGGATGCGACTTTGAAGACCGACGTGGTGGCCAGCCCTCTGCAGTACGATCCCGCCAGCGGATATTCCTGGTATCGATATCGGGATCAGGCGGGCGAGGAGCGCATCGTTTTCTTCGAGAACGCGGCCAGTCTGAGCAGCAAACTCAGCATGGCCCATCGTTATCATCTGGGCGGCGTCATCACCAACGCCATGGAAGTGAAAGATTATGATCCCAAGATCTGGGATGTGCTGGCCCAGTATGCGAACGGTCAGGTTCCGGGCGCACCCGAGGGCGATCTCTCGGTGGAGTGGAAGACCACTGATTCAAAGGGCAATGTCATCAACGAACAGCGCACTGCCCTGAATCAGCCCGTGCAGATTCCGTTGCCGCCTGAGCCCGACACTTACAGCATTCGGGCGGATGTGAAGGAGGGTGACGCGTTCATCAGCAATCAGGGCGTCGCCCAGGTGGCGGTGGCGACATTCACCCCCACCCCCACCCCCACGCCCGAGGCCACGCCCACGCCTGTGGCTTCGCCCACGCCCACGCCATTGGCCTACGCTGTGGCCATCGCCAATGGCGACACCAACCTGCGTCAGGGGCCTGGCACCAACTATCCTCGGGTGGGATTGCTGAAGAAAGGCGAATCGCTCAAGATCATCGGCAAGAACAAGAACGGCTCCTGGTGGCAGCTAGAGGGCAAGGATGGCAAGCCTGTATGGATTGTCGCCAGCCGCGTCACCGTGCAAGGGCCGGTCGACGCCGTGCAGGTGGCCAAGGATATCCCCAAACCGCCTAAAGCCCAGCCCGTAGCTGGCGGCGGGGGCGGCCCTCGCCCAGCCGGCGCTGGTCAGTTCGGCTATGGCGTGCAGATTCAGCCTTATGGCGGCGCGGATCTCGGCTATGCGGCCAACGCCATCAAGGGCCTGGGCTTCAACTGGGTCAAATGGCAGGTGCCGTGGAAAGAGATGGAAGGCTCTCCGGGAGCCATCAACTGGGGCGGTCAGGATAACGCCGTCAACTTCTTTGCCGGACAAGGCATCAACATCCTGGCATCCATCGTCAAAGCGCCCAAGTGGGCCCGTCCCGCCAACACCGATTTCAGTGTGGAAGGGCCTCCCGCGGATCCGGGAACTTTCGCCAACTTCCTGGGCCAATACGCGGGCCGCTATTGCGGCAAGGTCAAGGCCATCGAGGTGTGGAACGAACAGAACCTGTGGTATGAATGGGGGCATGAGCCCCTTGATCCCGCCCGCTACATGCAATTGCTCAAGGCCGCATACGGCTCCATCAAGGCCGCGTGCCCGCAGATGATCGTGGTCAGCGGCGCGCTCACCCCCGCGGGCAGTGTGGGCGATCTTGCCGTCGATGACTTCCAGTATCTCGAAGGCATGTACCGCAACGGCCTGAAGAACTACTCGGACGCCATCGGCATCCATCCCAGCGGCTACAACGTACCCCCCAACCTCACCTGGCAGCAGGCCTGCGATTACATCAACCAGACAGGCGCCAGCTTCCGCGGGCCTTGCGACAGCCCCCACCACTCCTGGTCGGCCCGCTCCACCGTCGAAGGCGCTCGCAACATCATGGTCAAGTATGGCGATGTGAACAAACGCCTGTGGCCCACCGAATTCGGTTGGGCTGTGGGCCCGGCCGTGAATAACAACTACGGCTACGCCAACGACAACACCAGAGACGAACAGGCCCGCTGGACCGTGGAATTCTACCAATGGATGAAGCGCACTGGCTATGTGGGCGTCGCTTTCCTCTGGAATCTGAACTTCTCCATGACCAATCCAGGCACAGAGCTGGTGCAGTGGAGTATCGTGGATCAGGGCGGCAGGCCCACCCAGACCTACAACGCCCTGCAGGCCATGCCCAAGTAGGCCATGAGGCTTGCGCCATGAATCCGCCACTCGCAGCGTCGAGCCTCATTCGTTGCGGGTGGCGGTTTTGATCGTTGAAATGGTTGATGAACAATGATCGAAGATGAAATCAGTGCGGCTTTCACTTTAATCATTACTCATCAATCATTGATGGTTCTTTTGGATTTCGGGGGGTGAGATGCCGGGCGGATTGCGAATCCGCACTGAGAGCTCACTTGCATCCAGCCGGATTCGCAATCCGGCGGGTCTGGTAAAGCCACTGCCCCCTGAAACCCTGTTGAGCCTCATTGATTTGGTCATATTTCAGCGGAAAGTTGAGAGTCCGCTTCACCGAATGTTCACTGGATACGAAATCGCATGTTGCAAAAACGCTCTTTTCTCCTCGCCATTCTGCTGATATTCGCCCTGGCCGCGATCTTGTTGGCCGGTTGCGGATCGTCCGGGCCAGCGCCGACGCCCACACCCACCAAGACCCCGACGCCCGCGGAGGCGATGAACCCCACGCAGCCGCCGTTGGTCGGCTCGCAGCCCATAGCGCCGGGCCAGAGCGAGCAGCCCGCGACCGCAGCGCCCGCGCCCGTCGCTCCCACGGCCACGCCCGTCCCTCCCAGCGCCACGCAGCCCTCGCCCGAGCAGCCTACGGCTACGCCCACGCCTCCTCC
>JALXAF010000010.1 GCA_026992375.1 Anaerolineae bacterium | reverse complement strand
CTGCACAAATTGGCAAAGCGATGGGCTCCTCCCCCTGCAAGGCGTCAGCCGAAGCGGGGGGAGGCCGGGAGGGGGGCTTGTCTCCGAACCAAATTTGAAATTGCCGCATCAGGTCAGATGACGTTTGACTCTTTCCGCTTGACGCACTTTGCCGGGCGACGACCACTTGAAATTGTGAGAGGATCGGATGGACGATCTGAGCCAAGCAAAAAAAACGACGACGGATACGAATATCCGCCGCCGTTACGATTTCGTGTGTATTTCCTGGCGCGCGCGAATCCATTCAACGCCCGATGGGGATGTCAGGAAATTTTGAGGTGGGGCCGTTTAGTCCCGGCCGGGCAGGCCCAGCGGGTTGCCCAGGTTCTTGCCCAGCGGCGACCCCGCGAACTGTTTGAGCTGACCCTGATGCAGGATGCAGGGTTTCTGATAAGCGTTCTTCTTGGATGACTTCTTCATGGCAAATTGCTCCTGTATAGTGGAAACAAGGGAATGAATGATATGTGAATGGGTCAACTCGGGTCAGGATTGTTTGGAGCGGCGCACGCCGTAGCCAATGCCAACCACAGCCACGGCCGCCAGGACGAACAGGCCAGCGATCAGGGGCCAGTTGGGGGGAGAGGGCGTGTTGTTGTTCTCAACCTGAATGGATTTCATCTCCACCGCGGTGGGGGTACCATTCACAACATTGCCAGTCCAGAAAGTCAGATTAGGTTCATTGGCTGATGTTGGAGCGCTGCCACCATTTCCTTCTGTGTCTTCGAACCAAACGGAACCATTAAATCCGCATCCGTCCGTCATTACAATAGCCACTGTGGCTTCGTTGCCATTCTTATTCCGAAAATAGGTGCCCAGTTCATCACTGGCAAATTTAACAGACACCATATTACTGCTAGATGCGTCTGTCAAATCAGCGGAAACAACACCTAACGGATTTGTTTCGTCAAAGCCAGGATCTGCTCCGTCTTCAGTCCAATTATCGGTATTAGCGGGATAAACCGTGAATTCAAAATTGTAACGACCATTGTCGTCTTCGCTGCCGCCGGAAAATTTGTATGCGAATAATTCTAAAGTTGCGCTGTTCCAAGTTTTACTCGCATCAGGAGCTAAATCCCATCCGATATAACCGACATAGGCACTACTTGTGCAAACCCCTGAAGTGTTGCCGTTTCCTTCTATGTATATGCCCGAGTTATCATAGCATTGACTGGTGCCCACGTTACATGTTGTATCTTTGTTCGGGTGGCGATAATATGTGTCCGCAAAAATCAAAGTCACAAAAATCAGTGCAACTCCTATTGCAATTGCGGAACTGGTAAATAGCCGACGACTCATATTCATATCAAGGATACTCCTTATCTAAAAAGTGAAACTAATAAATTGGCTTGTAATGGCAGATATGAAGAGATTTTCCTGTTCTGCCTATTTTATTATTGAGCGTAAACCACTGCCTCTGGCAGTGGACTCAGTAGCGGTTCTACCAGTGTATTGAGTATGGCGAGTATCATGTATCGACCTAGAAGGTGCGAAACTAATAGGAGACACATGATGCCTCGCCAATTCAAGAAGTTATCGCATTCGCTATATGAATGCAAGTATCATGTGGTATTTTGTCCGAAGTACCGGCACAAGATACTGCAAGAAGAAGTAAAGGAGTACGTAATCCAGCAAACATACCGGCTCTGCAATCAGAAAGATGGTGTGGCAGTGCTGGAGATCAATGTACAGCCAGACCACGTGCACATCGTATTGTCAATCCCGCCGAAGTATGAGGTATCAAGGATAATAGGCTTTCTAAAAGGGAAGCTGGCATTTCGGCTATTCGATCGATTTCCGGCGCTGCGGAAGCGGTGCTGGGGTCAGCACGTCTGGTCGCGAGGTTACTGCGTAAGTACAGTAGGTCTGGACGAAGAGCGCATCCGGAAGTACGTGCGCTGGCAGAACAAGAAGGAACAAGAAGCAATTCAACGACGGTTAATCGACTAACACACCATCGCACCTTCTAGGTGCCCTATTCAAGCCACCGGCTCTGTCGGTGGTGGTTGACTCTAAGAAAGATGAACTTAACCTTTCTCGAAGCTCCTCTTACCTTCAAGGATTAGAAGGCCATGTGTCAGGAGCACTTGAGTTGGCACAAACAAAATATGGGTAGCCAATATTAACGGCAAAGTCTATTTGGCCTGGTACGCCAACAGTGTAGCTGGTAAACTCTTGGTTGGAAGCATCCCAAGTGAGCACCTTATCAATACCTCCAATGTTTGTGGCCAGGTCACTTGCTGTGTTAATGTTGTCCTGATCCAATGGAATTGAGATAGCGTTGTACTTACATCCTGATCCTGTACTTTTAACTAGTGTAAAAGAAATGTATCCTTGGGCTGGGACGTCTCCCACCAGGGAAAGCACGTTATCTGCATTGTTATCTAATAGCAGGAAGTACGCTCCGCTGGTTTCCAGACTAAAATCCGGGCTACCAGGAACGCCTACTGTGTAAGCATTAAATTCCTGATTAGTAGCATCCCACTTTAGCACCTTTTGGGTACCTGGAACATAGCCGGCTAGGCCTGATGCGGTATAACTAAATGTATCACTCGAATCTAATGGTAGAGCAATGAAATTATACTTGTTCGATGCCGTGGGTGCCAGGGCCGAGGCGGGGGCGAGGACGGAAGAGGAAGCCGACGGGGCGGCTGTCTGGCTGGCAGGCTGGCCTTTTAGCGCTATTACCGCAGCCACGGCCAGTACCAACACTAAAGCCACGAAAACGGTGGTTAAAAGAAGGCGTTTCATAAGCAGTCCCTGAAAGTTTGGTTGACAAAAGGAAGTTGTAAATTGGCGACAAATGAGAAGGTGATGGTTTTCTACGACCGATATATTGTACTATAGCGCCCGAAAAAGTCCAAAATCACACTCTACGACATTCTCTTCCTAATTATAGTGCACCAAACGCGTTTTGTCCAGCCCATCCGTTTGATGTGGAGACTGTATCAATTTGATCGGTGCAACCATGTTTGGCGCCTTGGCCCCGCCGACTCGAAGTCGGGGCTGGAGGCAGCCCCCTCCTTTTGTTCCTCCCCCGCTCCGGGACGGGCTGGGGAGGAGATAAGGAAGTTTGATTGGATGGGCTGCCTGTCTGCCTGCGCAGACAGGCCCAATTGAGCGAAAATATGTCCCCGAAGGGGTACATGCGGCGGAACGCCCTCAGAACCGAATTCTATTCGGCCAGTGCGCCCCAAATTGAAACGCACCCCGTTTGATTGACTTTAGCAATTTCGGCATGGTTCATTTTGGCCATTAGACGTTATCGGAAATAAGAAGGTTGTTGCTCCCGTCTGGAATCATACTGCTGCCGACAAAGCTCAATGATTAATGAACAATGATTAAAGGCTAAATCAGCGTGGTTTTCACTTTAGTCATTAATCATTGATCATTGATTCGGGCAGATTGGGCGAAAGGTTGATAGCTCATCTCGCCGCAGGTTATTTCCAATAATGTCTATTGAGAACTCGACAAATTCTGTCAGGTCTTTTTGCCGCAGGATAGTTGATACCAGGGGCAATATCCAATATTTAATATACCTCCCTTGGAGATGTGGGCGTTGCGTGGCAATGATTATTCGTTGCAGCATGGTCGTTAAACGAAAGAGGGGAGCCATCCTGGGAGATGAGATGGCCTGCATCCATTCTTTTTGGGGACATGCGCTTTTGCCCGGAATCTTTGCTCTGGGTTATCATGTATTGGATGAGCGCTATTGCGCCTGAAAAATCTCTTATCTGGCATGGTTCAGATCGTTCTTCCTGCATCTTTACAATTTCATTTTGACCTATGACGTTCGACGGAAAAACTGTAAGGATCGTTTTGCATGAAAATGATCCATGCCTCTTATCCAAATAAATCTCATATTTATCAAAAAGGAAGTGACCCATGGCTTATCAGAAAATTCAGGTCCCCACCAACGGCGAAAAAATCACCATCGAGAATGGCGTGCTGAACGTCCCCGATAATCCCATCATTGTTTTCATCGAGGGTGACGGTACTGGCCCGGACATCTGGGCGGCTTCGCATCGTGTGCTGGAAGCCGCAGTGGAGAAGGCTTACAAGGGCAAGCGCAGCATCGTGTGGATGGAAGCCTATGCGGGCGAGAAGGCTGTAAAGACCTATGGCGATGGCGTGTGGCTGCCCGAGGAGACCCTGGACGCGTTCCGCGAGTATCTCGTGGGCATCAAAGGCCCGCTGACCACGCCTGTAGGCGGCGGCATTCGCAGCCTGAACGTGGCCCTGCGCCAGATGCTGGACCTGTACGTGTGCCTGCGCCCGGTCAAGTACTTTGACGGCACTCCCAGCCCTGTCAAGCACCCCGAATACATCGACATGGTCATCTTCCGCGAGAATACGGAGGACATCTACGCGGGCATCGAATGGATGTCGGGCACGCCCGAGGTCAAGAAGGTCATCGACTTCCTGATGAACGAGATGGGCGTGAACAAGATTCGCTTCCCAGAGACCTCCAGCATCGGCATCAAGCCCGTCTCCAAAGAAGGCACCTGGCGACTGGTGCGCGACGCCATCAAGTACGCCATCAAGTACAACCGCAAGTCGGTGACTCTGGTGCACAAGGGCAATATCATGAAGTTCACCGAAGGCGCTTTCCGAGATTGGGGCTACCAGGTCGCCAAAGAGGAGTTTGGCTCCAAGGACCTGGATGGCGGCCCGTGGCAGGTCATCACCCTGGAAGACGGCCGTGAGATCATCGTCAAGGACGTCATCGCTGACGCCTTCCTGCAGCAGATTCTCACCCGCCCCAAGGAATACGACGTCATCGCCACCCTGAACCTGAATGGCGACTACATCAGCGACGCGCTGGCGGCGCAGGTGGGCGGCATCGGCATCGCTCCCGGCGCCAACATCAATTACGAGACCGGCGCGGCCATTTTCGAGGCCACCCACGGCACCGCGCCCAAGTACGCGGGCCTGGACAAGGTCAACCCCAGCTCCGTCATCCTCTCGGGCGCCATGATGTTCCGTTATATGGGCTGGAACGAGGCTGCTGATCTCATCGAAGCTTCTATGGAATACACCATCAAGGCCAAGACCGTCACCTACGACTTCCACCGTCTGATGGAAGGCGCGACCAAGCTTAAGTGCTCCGAGTTCGGCGACGCGCTCATCGCCAACATGGACGCAGTGCTCGAGTAAGTTTTCTGCCCCCCACAAAAAACGAACGCCCCGCCGGTTGGTGGGGCGTTTTTTCGTCGTTTCTCATCATTAGACGTTATCGGAAACAAGAAAGTTGTTGCTCACGTCTGGCATCATGCTGCTAATGACAACGATCAATGATCAATGAACAATGATTAAAGGTGAAATCAGCGCGGTTTTTCACTTTAATCATTACTCATCAATCATTGATCTGGACGTGTTTTGGCAGAAGGCTGAGGATACGCCTCGTCGTAGGTTATTTCCAATAATATCTAATCTCAGGTTTGCGGGCGTCGCCAGGGACGACGCGGCGGCCCGCCCATATCCAGCAGCAAATCCGCCTGCACTCGCTCCCGGTCAGCAACCGAATCGAAGTGCAGGAACGCCACGTCGTCAATCGGCTTCCCCTTCTCGTCGAAGCGCCGCCAGCGCAAACGCAGGCCCGGTTCTCCCTCTCCGCCAAAGTAGATGCGCCCGGGCGTCACATTTAGCAGGTTTTCGGGCGTGATGAAGATGTACCACATGCCCAGGGTGAGCGGGTCAATCTCGCCGATCTTGAGGAATTGCGAGGGCGTGCGCCGGGCCATGATCGCGTGTTCACGAGTTTCGAATGTGCGATAATAGGCGATGAGCCCGGCCCAATCGGCCTCTTTGCCTTCCACCTGAAAATGCCCGCTGGCATGGTGCAGCAGCTTGTCTTCGGGCCAGAGGGGCGCAGGCGGGTCTTCGGGCGGCTTGGGCGTTTGCTGGGGCGCAAAGTGGATGTAGTGGCGGCGTCGGGCGTAGCGCCTGCCCAGGCCGAGGAGCGCGACGAACGCGAGCAGGAGAGCGGCTGCGAGTGGGCTGCCGGGAAATCGGACCAGCAGCGCCAGCACAGCCAGTATCACCAGCGCCCAATTTAGCCATGTGCGCATTTTTACCTCGACGAACCGATGGGTGTCGAGATTGTAGAGGAATCGATAAAAATCGCCGATGAGTTTGTGCATGGGCCTGGAAGACGTGGGGGATGGCGACTGTCTTGAAAATAGATCTCACGCAAAGCATGTCCTGAGCGCAGCCGAAGGGACGCCAAGGCGCAAAGGGAAAAGAAGCAAAGAATCCTTGGCGGCTTTTACGCCTTTGCGTGAGATTTTCATCCGTATCGACGCGGGTGCACCTGCCATATTTTGCCACCAGCCGCGGTTTGGAGCAAGTTGCATTGTGAATGCAGGGACTTGCCCTTCGCATCTCTGAAGAATGCGCAAAATCCGTTGAGCTAGTAAAATGAAAAAGTGCTGCGCTGACGAAGTGCATCGCATCCAACGACTTTGAGTTGATTTTACGAGGTTTGATTATGAAAAGACGCAAGAAGAAACGATTGCAGGTTTCCTTTCGGCGCAAAAAGCCCTCGCCCGAGTTGCTGCGCGCCCTGGATCGGACGGATAACTTGCTTCAGGAGGATCGGTACGATGAGGTTATCGCTTTGCTTGAGCCTTTCCAGGAGGAGCAGCCCCATGCGCCAGACTTTTACATTACCCTCGGGATGAGCTACGCCAAAATCGGCGATACGTTCAGCGCCATCAACCAATTTGAAACGGCCGTTTCTCAGCGCAAAGACGCCTATTTGTTTGGGATGTTGGGGTCGCTCTACTCATATCATGGACTTCCTGCGCTTTCTCTGGATGCCTATCGTCAGGCGGTCAAGCTGGGCGTCGATTCTGATGAGATGCCCGGAATGCAGGAGGACATGGCGCGCTTTTCGAGAAGATTGCGAGGGCTGGCCAATTATCTGGGCGAGCCTGTAAAGAAGGTTTCTGAGGGCGCTCGTTTGATGGAAAGAGCCCAACTCGCTTTCGAGCGGGGCGATTACGCCAAGGCCATCCAGCTCAATCAAAGGGCCCGCCGTTATCTGGGCGACTTTCCGGCCGTCGATAACAATCTCTCTCTGTATTATTTCTTTGCAGGAGAGCCGGAACGGGCCATCGAGATCGCCCGTCAGGTGCAGCAGCGCGCGCCCGACAACATTCAGGCATTGAGCAATCTGGTGCGCTTTTTATCCTGGACGGGCCGGAAAGCGGAAGCGGCCCAGGTTTGGGCGCAGCTTCGCCCTCTCGAACCTTTTGATCTCATCACCAAGGTGAAGAAGGCGGAGGCCGCTGCCGTCATGGAAGATGATGAGATGGTTTATCAGACGCTCAGCGACGTGGATGTCGAAGAGGATGAGATGGAGTCGCCCGAGTTGTTGGCGCGCGCCCAATTCCTGCGGACTGTGGCCGAGGCGAACACTGGGCGAATCAGTCAGGCTCGGGAAGGCTTCGAGCTGTTGGGGGGTGATACGTCCCCCCTCAAGGTGTACCTGGAGGCGCTCGATGCGGGTCGCCCGGGCCCGGGTTTGGCCGATAGATTTCCCTATTTTACACTTGCCGATCTGATGTCCCCTGCAGCGCTCCAGGCCTTCTTCAGTCTGCTGGATCAGGAAGAAGAGATGCCTGCCGAGGAATTTCGCCGCCAGGTGGATGACTACCTGCGTCGCTATCCACAACTCCTCCTGGTGGGCGAAAAATTCCTGTGGGAGTTTGGCGAGCCCGAACTGGGCATCGATTTTCTGTCGGCGCTGGCCACGCCCGAAGCGTATGCAATGCTGCGCGCCTTTGCCACGGGCAAGAAAGGGAGCGAGCAAGATCGGATGCTCGCCCTGCAGGCGCTCCTTTTCGCCGGGGAGATCTCCGAGACGGATGAGATCAGATTCTGGCGTAATGGCGAATGGACGACCGTTCAATCCCATTTACGCGTCCTCAACCCGGACCGGGAGTGGGAGTATGATCCTCCCGAGGTTATGGAGCTTCTCGAACAGGGCCTGATTGCATTCAAAGAGGATCGTTTTGATGAGGCTGAGGAGGCGTTCGAGGGAATCCTGGAACTGAATCCGAATGTTCGGGAGGCGTACAACAATTTGGGCGCGCTTTATGCCCGGCAGGGGAAGCTTGATGAGGCGAGAGTGATGCTCGAGAAGTGCATCGAGATCGATTCCCTCTATGTTTTTCCGCGCAGCAATCTGGCGGCTTTCTTGCTGGATGAGGGCAAGATCGATGAAGCCATCGCCATCATCAAACCCGTGATTGATTTGCCCGAATATCATCCCCTGGAGATGGTTTCTCTCCTCGTGGCCCAGGCTCGCATTCAAATTGCCCTGGGCGATTTCGAAACTGCTGAACAGATGCTCGAGACAGCCAGCGACATCGATCCGGATTCTCCCACCGTGGAGGCGGTGCGCGCCAGACTCATGCTGGCAAGGGCGACGGAAGGGTTTGGGGCGGCGTTTGACCGGCTGCGGGAACGCGCCCGCGCCTATCGCAAACGACAACGCAAACTCAGCACCCCCGATCCCACCCTGGCCGAAGCCCTGAGCCTCTACACCAAGGAGTTGCTCACAGCCATCGCCCGCAACGTCGCGCCCGAAGGGGGCTGGTCCAAATATCGCAAGGCGGAATTGCTCGATTTCCTGGTTGAACGTTTGCAGGATGAGGATGTTCAGGCCCGGGTGCTGGCCTCGCTGCCGCCCGAAGCGCTGGCAGCTTTCGAACAGGTGCAGGCCCAGGGCGGCGTGATGGCGTGGGACGCCTTCGATGAAGCCTACGGTAACGATCTGGACGACTCGCCCTACTGGCAATATCACGAGCCGGAGTCGATCATGGGGACGCTGCGCTCTCATGGCCTTCTGTTCGAAGTTGATACTCCTGATGGCCTGTTCCTCAGCATCCCGGTCGAGCTGCGCCGGGCCAGGCCATCAAAAATCGAAGGTAACTATACACCTACCCTTTCATAACAAGGCAAAAACCACAAAGACACGAAGGCACAAAGACACGAAGGGAAAAGTAGAAGGTTTTCTTCGTGTCTTCTTAAACCTTCGCGCCTTCGTGGCAAAACATTGTGTGGGATACTTGTATAGTTACAATCGAAGACTAATGAGTGATGATTAAAGCTGGAATCAGTGCGGTTTTCGCTTTAATCATCACTCATTGATCATTGATTCCAGCGGTGCGTCGTGCTTTGGATGGCGGGGGCGGCGCACCGCTGGTCGGGGCGAGAAAACGCCCGCCCATGTGATCGGGGGAGGGTCGGGGTG
>JALXAF010000009.1 GCA_026992375.1 Anaerolineae bacterium | reverse complement strand
CGGTGACTGATCACGCCGGGCGTTCTGGCTCGAACCGAAGTTCTCACAGTTGCGGGACAGCGCCGGATTTTCACCGGACTTCCCCCGGCATCCCCTGGGGATGACGCGTGATCAGACGAAACGATTGATGTGAGTGGAGATAATCATAGATCAATTTAGAATGATGTGCAAAGCCTGAACAAGCCCGAAGCAATGAGTGATGATTAAAGTGAAAACCGCGTTGAATTAGTCTTTAATCATTGTTCATCAATCATTAACATTGTCCAAGGCCTGTTTGCCAGGAAGCGAGAGGTTGGATAGAATGAGGCGATGACCGCCCCTAGCTTGCGATGCTATCTTTTTGGCTCGCTGCAGGTGCAGTGGGATGAGGCGTCGCGGCCCTTGCCCGCGGGCGCGGCCGCGCGAGCGTTGCTGGCCTATCTCATCTTTCATCATGGCCGGGATGCGCCCAGGGAGCGATTGGCAGGCCTATTTTGGGGAGATCGGCCCGACGCCGCGGCCCGACGCGCCCTCTCTCACGCCCTGTGGCAGATTCGGCAAAGCCTGGGCCCGGGCGCGGATCGTCTGCCGACCGAGCGGGAGTGGGTGCGCTTTCAGCTCCAGCCGCAGGATTATCTGGATGTGCAGGCGTATGAACGGGCGCTGCGCCAGGCCTGGGCCGGGCCCGATGCGCCCGACAAATCTCTGCTCGAACAGGCCGTCGCGCTTTATCAGGCCGATTTGCTGGAAGGCTATTACGACAATTGGCTGCTGCTGGAGAGGGAGCGCTTGCGAGAAAGCTATCTGCAAGCCTTGGATGACCTGATTCTGATCTGTAAACAGACGGAGGATTACAGGCGGGCCTTGTTCTACGCCAAACAATTAGTGCTGGCGGATCCCTTGCGGGAGAGCGCACATCGTGAGCTCATGCGGCTCTACCATCTGCAAAAGCGCGATCGGGCGGCATTGCAGCAATATGAGCATCTGCGACTGATGCTGGAACGGGAGTTGGGGGTGGAGCCCGCTCGCGCCACCACGGCCCTCTACCGGCAGATCGCATCCGCGCTCTCCACCTCGACCACGCTCTATCTGCCTCAGACCCAGCCCCCATCCATCCTGGAATGGGGACGTATTCCCTTTATCGGGCGGCGGGAGGAGCGGAGCAGAATCGTAACAGGGGTGCAAAACGCCGCCCGGAACTATGGCGGTCTCTTCCTCATCGAAGGCGCGCCCGGCATCGGCAAAACCCGCCTGGCGGAAGAAGGCGTGGCCGAGGCCCGATGGCGGGGCTTTCTCATCAGCCGCAGCAAAGGCGAAATCATCGCCGAACCTGCTCCCTGGCGCATGTGGCGGGCCGCGCTGGAGCCCCTGCTCACCCCCTTGCGGGTGCAGCAAATCGCGGCCCTGCTGGAATCCCGCTGGCGACGCATCCTGGCCGCGACCATCCTGCCGGGGTTGCAACCCCAAGCCGCGGCCCCGCGCCTGCGACCGGGCGAGGCCGCGCAATTGGCCCAGGCCCTCCGCCATCTCATCGCCGCCCTCACCGCCATCACGCCCCTGCTGCTTTTGCTGGAGGATGTGCATTGGGCTGATGAAGCCAGTCTCGCCTTGCTGCCCCACACGGCCTCCATCCTGCCCGAGACGCGTTGCCTGTTCATCCTCACAACCCGGCCTGGCGAGGCCGCGGCCCGGCCGGCAGTGCAAAAAGCGTTGGACGGCCTGGCTCGCATTCTGCCGGTGCAGCGGCTTCACCTCGATAGCTTTACCGTCGAGGAAACCGCTACCCTGGTGCAGCAAGCGTTGGTCGTAGAGAAGGACAACCGGGCCGCGGCGCAGCTTGCGCAACGCTTACAACGTCAGACCGGCGGCAACCCCTTGTTTTTGGTGGAGACCATGAAGGCCCTGCGCGAGCGGGGAGCCCTGGTCCCCTGCGAAGAGGGTGGGTGGGCCTTCCCCCATGAAGACCTGCCCTTGCCTATTCCCACTTCAGCCTCCGAACTCATTCGTATGCAGATCATCCACCTGGCCCCAGCCCTGCGAGAGGCGCTGGAAGCCCTGGCTGTGCTGGGCGATGACGTGGACTTCGCCCTCATCAACCAGATGAGTCGCTGGGATGCAGCCGTGGTGGTCGCTTCGCTGAATGACCTGGTGCAGCGCGGTTTTCTAGAAGAGAAAGCGGCCAGCTATCGCTTCTCCCACGATCTCATTCGCGATATCGTTTATCAGGATATCGGCCCGGAGCGCAAACAATTGTTCCATCGTCGAGCGGGCGAGGCAGTGAAAGCACTGCGTCCCGAGCAGGTGGAGACCCTGGCCCATCATTTCGAAGCGGCAGGGATGAACGATGAGGCGTTGCATTACTATCTCAAGGCAGGGGATAAAGCCCGCTATGCGTTCGCCAATCTCGCCGCCATAAACTACTATCAGCAGGCGTTGACTCTGGCTGGCGTAGATAAAGCTCTGCGATGGGACATTTTGCACCGCATGGAGCGGGTGCTAGGCACATTGGGGCGCGTGGCAGATCGCACCGCCTGCCTGGATGAGATGATGGCGCTGGCCGAAAGCCTGGATGCGGACGAGCTACGGGCCAGAACCCTCTTCTGTCAGGGAAAACTGGCCTCGGAGACGGGGGAGCCTGGGCGAGGCCTGGCGCTGCTGGAGAAGGCCGCAGCCCTGGCGCGAAAGACGTCCGATTTTCATCTGCTGGGAGAGTGCTATGAGGCGCTGGGACGGAGCCATTGGCATTTAGGTGACGTGCCCGCAACCCTGGCCGCCATCGAGGAAGCGCGACGTTTTTACCAGATGGCGGGGGATCGACAGGGCGAGTTGGGCGTTCTCAACATGCTGGGGAACGTCAATTTGGGCCTGCTGGGACGCTATGAACAGGCTTTGCATAACTTCCAGCGCATGACAGAGCTGGCCCGAGCATTGCAAAATGAAACGTTCGAAAACACCTCCTTGCTCAACAGCGCCATCTCGCTGATGAGCCTGGGACAGTTCCGGCGCTCCCTGGCGCTGCTGGATCAGATTGCATCCTTTTTCGAAGAAGAAGCCAAACTATGGCAGGCTGTCATTGCTTTTGCCCGAGCCAATAATTACCTGGAGTTGGGCGAGTTCGAGCGAGCACGCGCCGAAGCCGAAATCAGCCTGGCGTTGTGCCAGGAGATCGGTGAAGTCAATTTCGCCATCGAAGCGCTTTACGCGTTGGGGCGCCTGGCGTTGTATTATGGCTGTTATGAGCAGGCGAAGACGCAGTTCGCTCAGGCTGTCGCTATAGGCCAGGAGGGGGAGCAAATCTACGATGTGGCGGTGCAGCAATCATTTTTGGCCTTGGCCTGCCTGCGCCTGGGAGAATTGAAGCGGGCCCGAGTTCTCTCCACCGAGGCGCTCGATTTACTGAAACAGGTGGATGAGAAAGCGGCTTCCATGCAAATCGTCTGTTTCCATCACTTTCAGATTTTGGAAGCGCAGGAGGGACGGAGCCAGGCGGCGCCTTTTTTGCAATGCGCTTACGACATTCTCCAAAAAAAGGCTGCGGAAATCCAAGATGCCGAATTGAGAGGATCTTTCCTGAATGCTATTTTGGAACACAGGATGATCTTGCTGGCGCACGAGTTGGGACGCAGGCCTCCACCGCTGCGCATTCGTCATTTGCGCCTGCCTCGCCGGGACGCTCCCACCGGGCGCCCGCTGCGGGAGGACGAATGGGTAACCGTGACCTGGACCCTCAGCGTCCCTGAAGATGGACGAGTGAAAGGCAAGGCTCCGCGGCGGCGTCATCGCCTGCTGCGGCTGCTGGCCCAGGCCCGGGCCCAGGACGCCGCGCCCACCGTGGGCCATCTGGCCGAGGCCCTGGACGCCAGCCCCCGCACCATCGAGCGCGATCTCGCGGTCTTGCGCGCCCAGGGGCATGATACGCCCACGCGCGGCGCGCGTGGATAAAATGGCGGCAAGGTTTTGAGATAGTAGCAGCCGGGATAGAGAGATGTGAGAGAGTGATGGGATAAAGTGGGGTAACGACCATCAAGGAGCGTTCATGTCTGGCAGAAAGCCCACCACCAGGCCTTTGTCCTGCGCTTGTGGAGCGAGGAGGACGAAGATGAGTGCAGGATATGGCGCGGCTGGATTCAGCACGTGGGCTCGGGCGCAACGGTTTTTGTACAGAATTTGACGGATTTTCTCGACTTCATCGAACAACACTTTGGCGCTCTGGCGGACGCCAATCGATTTGAAGATAAAGAGAACGTAGCTTCCTGTTTCGAGCAGGATGGGAAGGAGCATGAATAAAACCATTTTTCTCATGTCATAGGAGGACACCCATGCTAAGGCGACAATTTCGTAAAATAGTTTTTGGGCTAAGGATTTTAGCCCTGGCATTGCTGTTCTTACTCGTTTTGATTCCGAGCGTCTGGGCGCAGTCAGGCGGGCAAGGCCCAAACGCGATGAATTTCCAGGGGCGGCTGCTGGATAGCAGCGGCAATCCCCTGGATAACGCCACCCGCTGCCTGCGCTTTCGCCTATGCAGCGACAGCGGATGCACCACCCAGGTGTGGCCCGCCAGCGGCTACGAGTATCATGCCGTGACCACGGGCAGCGGCAGCTACAAGACGGGCCTGTTCACGACCACTTTGGGGGACGCCTCTCCCCTGTCGCCGGATGTCTTTCAGGACCACGATACGCTGTATTTGGAGATCGGCGTCAGCGACAGCGGCTCCTCTTGCGCATCGGCAACATACGCTACCCTCTCGCCCACCAGCCCCTTGCACGCGTCCGCCTTCGCCCAGCGCAGCCGCCGCGTGCATGATATCGAAAGCGACGCCGATTATCTGATCGATGTGCAAAACAACGGCGCAGGGGGCGCCATCTATTCGAAAATCTCTAGCACAACGGACGGCGCCTCAGCGGGCGAGTTTTATGCTGTAGGCAGCAGTGGCAGGACGTATGCCGTGTACGCAGAAAATAGCAGCGCCGGCGCTTACGCCGCAGCCGGGCATTTTTATGCCCTTGGAACCAGTGGCCAGACTTACGGCATCGATGTGGAGAACAAAAGCACCGCCACCTTCGCCACGGCGGGACATTTCAAGGCCTCTGGCGCCAGCGGACAGACCTATGGCATCAGTGTAGAAAACCAGAGCGCCTCCGGCGGAGCCACGGCTGGCCGATTCCAGGCGACAGGAACCAGTGGTGCAACCCTCGGCATCGATGTAGAGAACAAAAGCACAACCAACGATGCCAGCGCCGGGAGATTCAAAGCGTCGGGAACTGGCGGCCGCACCTATGGCATTGTAGCTGAAAATGCCAGCACCGGGGGTGGGGCGGCGGCAGGAACTTTTACAGCGCTTGGCGCCAGTGGTCAGACTTATGGCATCAATGTGGAAAACCAGAGTACGACCAACCTGGCCATGGCAGGATATTTCCTGGCGTCAGGCTCCAGTGGCAAAACCTATGGCATCAGTGCAGAAAACTGGAGCACCACCGACGAAGCTGCGGCCGGGCGATTCCAGGTGATAGGAACCAGCGGCCAAACCTATGGCATCGATGTAAATAACAAAAGCACAACCAACAAAGCTGCGGCCGGGCGCTTCCAGGCCACAGGAACCAGCGGTGCAACTTTCGGCATCGATGTGGAGAACAAGAGCGGAAGCGCGAATGCGGCCGCTGGCAGATTTCTATCCACTAGCAGTACAGGCGTTACGACTGCTGTTTCTGCTGAAAATTACAGTGAAAGCGATAATGCGATAGCTGGTTATTTTCGGATGACTGGAAGCAGCGGCCAAACTTATGGCATCTATGGGGTGAATGAAAGCGAAACGGATGAGGCCGCTGCCGGGGTGTTCATAGCGGATGGAACCAGCGGCAAGACGTATGGCGTCTATGCATCGAATCTTAGCACGACCGACCACGCTGCGGCGGGACATTTTCAAGCGGAAGGTACCAGTGGCGCCACCTATGCCGTTTACGCCGAAACGAAATCGACCGGGGGGGTTGGCGTTTATGGCAAAAGCCCCCATATCGGCGTTGATGGCCAGGGAAAAACTGGTGTGCGGGGCTGGACCAGTGAAGGGGATGGATCAGGCGTTTACGGAAGGCATAGCGCTTCCTCGGGCTCGGGCTCAGGCGTTTATGGCCGCACCGATTCTCCCAACGGCAGAGCCTTATACGGTCTGGCCACAGCCGGGGGTTATGGCCTTTATTCCGAAGGTAACGCCCGGGTCGATGGCCAGCTTACCTGGAGTGCAATCACCAGTTACATTGCTCTGGCTCCTGCGGCGTTCAGACCAACGAGTGATGGTTACAGTTTTTGGAACCTGGGGAGTGCGCTCTCCCCGGAAAATGAAACATCTTATGACTATTTTGCAGCAGTGCAATTGCCCCATGGCTCCACGGTCACCAAATTCACATTCTATTGGGTGGATGAAATCAGTTATGATGGCTATGCTGAGTTGATTCGGGCGGATCCGACGGCTGCAATTTCAGGAGAGGATGTCATGGCCACGGCCTATACTTCCGGCATTAGCTCGTGGCCAAGTTCGTCCGTGGATACGACGATCGATTATGCCACCGTTGACAACTCGCGCTATGTTTATTTTGCCAAGGTCCACTTGCCCCACGATCAGGTCAATGCGAATGCTGTGTCGCTCCTTGGCGTGATCATCGAATACACCATTGATCGCCCCTATTAGTTAGTAACGGAAGCCGTTATGAGAAACCAACGATATTTCCACTTGATTTTGGCAGCGTCGATGTTTTTGCTGACGCTCTCGGCCATCCTGTTGCTGCCGGGCCCGGTTCGGGCGCAATCGGGGGGCGGGTATGACCTGGCGTGGTGGGTTCTGGGCAATGGCGGCGTCACCTTTGCCAGCGGCGGCGGTTACCAGCTTGGCTACACAGTGGGGCAATGCACGCCGCCCGGGGTCAGTTCCGGCGGTGGGTATCAGCTTGCCCAGGGTTTTTGGGCGGGCGTCAATGGGCCCGTTGCAGGCAAACCCAAGGCCGTCACCGATCTTTCCATCTCCAAGGCCAGCGGCAAGGCGAAGCTGGACTGGTCCGCCATCAGCGAAGACGTGAATGGGCATCCCATCAGCGGGGTGACCTACAACGTGTATCGGGCCATCAACACGCCCTGGTTCACGCCGGGCGCGCCTTACGCCAGCGGCGTCACCGGCACGACTTACACCGACCCCGACGCCACCGTCCTGAGCGACGCCAGCAAGAACGCATACTACATCGTGCGGGCGGTGAGCGCGGGCCTGGAAGCGGATGACTCCAATCGGGTGGGGACCTTCAACTTCACCCTGGTTCCCGGCTCTCCCTGACCTGGCCCCTCCAGAACGAAAGAAGCTGATCTCACGCAAAGGCGCCAAGGCGCTAAGGAGCGAAAACATGAAGCGACTATCCCATTCGACCATCATCACCTTGCTGCTGGCCGCTGGATTTATGGCGCTGCTGGCGGGGCTCTTGATACTGCCCGCCAGCGCCACGCCCGCGGCTGCCCCCCATGATGCGGCCCCGGGCCAGGGTTATGACCTGTCCTGGTGGAGCATCGACGGCGGAGGCGGTGCGCTTGACGCCGGAAAGTATCTCCTCCAGGGTGCGATCGGGCAGCCGGACGCGGCCGCGCCCCTCATCAGCGGAAGATACCGCCTCACCGGCGGGTTCTGGAGCGTTTTCATGCAACCTTCCCACCCCCTCTATCTGCCCTTGATTGGCAAAAACGCCCACTAATTCCAAAAGGAGACGCATACCATGTCAACTTTCAGAAAATCATTCCTCCTGATCGTCATCAGTCTGACGCTGTTGTTGTCTCTGACCCTGCTTTTGACAACGCATCCCGCCTGGGCCCAGCGGCTGGCGCGGGCGGCGGCGGGACCGAGCACGGCCTTCACCTATCAGGGCCGCCTGATCCGCTCCGGTGCGGCTGTGTCCGACGCCTGCAACGCCCGTTTCAAACTTTTCGACGCTGAAACAGGAGGGCGTCAGATAGGCTCCACCCAAACGGCAACCATCCATCCGCAAGCGGGCCTGTTTACGGTTCAATTGAATTTCGGCGATTCGCCCTTCGATGGCGGCTCCCGCTGGCTGGATATCGCAGTGAAATGTTCCGGGGACGCATCCTGGACGGCGATGGGCCGCACCCCCATCACGGCCGCGCCCTACGCTCTCTACGCCCTGAAAGCAGCCAAAACCGAAGGATACGCCAACGTCATCACCGTGGCCAAATCGGGCGGGGACTACGCCTCCATCCAGGCGGCCATCGACACCCTCGACGAGAACACCCTGTGCGATAACCCGGTACTGGTCTGGGTGGCGCCAGGGACTTACACCGAGACGGTCACCCTGAAGCCATGCCTGACCCTGGAAGGCGCGGGCGAGGAGCTTACGACTATCGTCTCTCGCGGCTCCTCATCGTTCAGCCAGGCCACCGTGATGGGTAGCTGGGGGGCCACTGTCCGTGATCTGTACATCTACAATGTAGGTGATGCGCCTTACGCCGTTGCCCTTGCCATCGTCAGCGATCCTAACGGAGGATTTCCGCCGGTGACGCTGGAACATGTCTCCATCGGGGCCGACAACTGGCAGGAACACGGCATCAAAGCTGTAGGCATTTATCTGCGGGACGCCGCACTGGATCTGGACGACGTCGTTATCGATGTCGCTGCGGATGACGCAGACGCTACCGGGTTGATGCTATCCGATAGCGTTGTCCACGGACGGCAGCTCGATGTGGTGGCAAGGGGAGACAAAGGACTTGCCTACGGAATGCATGCGTCAGGCTTGTCTCAATTCGATGTTGTCGGTGGAGAAATCACCACGTATAACTGGCAAGATAATACGAGAGCCACAGCAGTGGCGGTGACAGGCCCCGCGTGGGGGAGTTTTGCGAATATGAAGTTCTCCGGAGGCGTGGGCGTGCAGGTCGAAGCCCAGATATCCAATGCCGGTGTGGAGCTTACTCACGTGGATATAATCTCCGCAGGGGCCGCCATCCAGGCCAGCGGCTCGCAGATGGCCCAGCTCGTCCTACATGAATGCAAGCTGGATAGCAATACAGCGCAGACCCTCTCGCTCGACGGCAATCATGTCTTCGCAAAAATGCGATTGACCGAGATCAATGGCGATGAACGAACCTTTGATCTCAAGAACGGCGCCAATGTGATCTGTTTACAGGTGTATAACATGGATACACTACAGCTCATAAACTGCCCGTGAATCGTAGCCACCTTGACAATGTATCACACAATCAGGAGGATCATCATGTCAGCAACACAACTTCATGCAGCAACTGAACCGGGAGCCCCACTTCGAATCGTGTTCGTTCCCTCGCATCACTATGGTCAGGTCGGGCCT
>JALXAF010000008.1 GCA_026992375.1 Anaerolineae bacterium | reverse complement strand
ACCTCTACCAGCGGCCCGCCACCCTGCTGGATTATCTGCCCTCGCGGGCGCTCATTCTCATCGACGCGGCCGCAGACGCCGCCGCGGTGGCCCTGGACCTGGAAGGCCAGGCCGGGCAGGTGGCGAAAAATCTGATCAAAAGCGGCGAGCTGCCCCCCGATTTCGCGTCCAGCCTGGCCCCGTGGCAATCCCTGGCCGAAAGCATCCAAGCCCGCGGGCCCATCGTGCTGGGGCAAGGCAAGCTGGATGGGCACAGCACGTCGGTGGGATCGCCCCTGGGGCGCCTCATCCACCCCGGACCCCGCTGGGGCGGACAACTGCGCCGCGTCATCGACCAGGTCGCGCGTCTGCAAAAAATGGATCGGGTGGTGATGGTCACCCGCCAGGCCCCGCGGCTGGCCGATCTCTTTTTCGACGCAGACCTGCCGGTGAGTGTGCAAACGGGCCTGGCAACGCCCCCGCCCCGACGCAGCATCATCCTCATCCAGGGTATGTTCGACGAGGGCTGGCGCCTTTCCACCGACGAGGAGAGCCTGCACTTCCTCACCGACGCCGAGATCTTCGGCTGGGGCAAGGCCCGCCGCCGTCGCAGCCGCCAACCCCGCGCGGCCGCGCCCGAATCCTTCTTCGCCGACATCCAGCCGGGGGATTACGTGGTGCACATGGAGCATGGCGTCGGGCGCTTCAAGGGCCTGGTCAAGGTCGATCTCGATGGCGTGGCCCGGGATTATCTCCTCATCGAGTACGCCAAAAAGGACAAACTCTACGTGCCGGTGCATCAGGCGGATCGCCTGGCCCGCTACGTGGGCCCCAGCAGCGATTCCCCCCGTCTCAACCGTCTGGGCACAGCCGATTGGGAGATGGCCAAGCGTCGCACCCGCAAGGCCGTGGCCGCCATCGCCCAGGATTTGTTGCAGCTCTACGCCCAGCGGGAGACCCTGCCGGGCCACGCGTTCAGCCCCGACAGCGAGTGGCAACAGGAGCTGGAAGCCTCCTTCCCCTACATCGAGACCGATGACCAGCTTGTGGCCATCGAGGCGGTGAAGCAGGATATGGAGAAGCCGCAGCCCATGGATCGGCTTATCTGCGGCGATGTGGGCTATGGCAAGACCGAGGTGGCGCTACGGGCTGCGTTCAAGGCCATCATGGATGGCAAACAGGTGGCGATACTGGTCCCCACCACCGTGCTGGCCCAACAGCATTTCAAGACCTTCAGCCGTCGTCTGGCCGCGTTCCCGGTGGACGTGCACATGCTTTCCCGCTTCCGCACCCGCAAACAGCAGCAACAGACCATCGATGGTCTGGCCAAAGGCTCGGTGGATATCGTTATCGGCACCCACCGCCTGCTTTCCAAAGATGTCGAATTCAAAAATCTGGGCCTGCTGATCGTGGACGAGGAGCAGCGTTTTGGCGTGCGCCACAAGGAGCGCATCAAGCAGTTGCGCAGCCAGGTGGATGTGCTCACTCTCACCGCCACGCCCATTCCCCGCACCCTCTACATGAGCCTGACCGGCGTGCGCGATCTCAGCACCATCGAAACCCCGCCCGTGGAGCGTCAATCGATCCAGACCCAGGTGGGTTTTTACGACGAAACCCTGATCCGCAATGCGATTTTGCGCGAGCTGGATCGAGGCGGGCAGGTGTTTTTCGTGCACAACCGGGTGCGGGGCATCGAGCAGATGGCCAACAAGCTGCGCAAGCTGGCGCCCGAGGCCCGCATCGCCGTGGGCCACGGTCAGATGCCGGAGCGGGAGCTGGAGCGGGTGATGATGGCCTTCGCCGAAGGCGAATACGACGTGCTGGTGAGCACCACCATCATCGAAAGCGGCATCGACATCCCCAACGCCAATACCATCATCATCAACCGGGCGGATAAGTTCGGGCTGGCCCAGCTCTACCAGTTGCGGGGACGAGTGGGACGCAGCGCCGCGCGGGCTTACGCGTATCTGCTCTACGACAAGCACAATCCTCTCTCGCCCGAGGCCCGCCGTCGGCTGGAAGCTATCCAGGAGGCCAGCGATCTGGGCTCGGGCTTCCGCATCGCCATGCGGGATCTGGAGATTCGCGGCGCGGGCGAGCTGCTGGGTGCGCGGCAGCACGGGCACATCGCCGCGGTGGGCTTCGATATGTATGTGCGGCTGCTGGCCCAGGCCGTGGAAGAGCTGCGGGAGCAGGGGCATCTGCCGGAGACGGTGGCGGCCATCCAGGGCCTGCTGGCGCCCCTCAGCCCCAGCGTGTCACTGGATTTGCCCCTGGACGCGGGCATTCCCCGGGATTACATCGAGAACGAGGATTTGCGTCTGCAATTGTATCGCCGCATCGCCGGGCTGGGCTCCTTGGGCGAGCTGGATGACATGGCCGCGGAGCTGGAAGACCGCTTCGGGCCGCTGCCGGAGCGGGTGCAGGATTTGCTCTTCCAGGTGAAGGTGAAGCTGCTGGCCGCGCGGGCGGGCGTCACCGCCATTGGCCGGGATAGCGGGCAGCTTGTGGTGCACAGCCCCGCGGTGGCCCGATTGTCGCGGCTAACCCTCCAGCATCAACTGGGCGACCAGGCGCGGGTGGGCTCCCGGGCCATTTGGGTGGCCATCGATGCCGCGGGCGAGTGGCGCCAGCGCCTGCTGCACGTGCTGGATATTTTGTCCGCGGGCGTTGGGTAGGTCAGTGTTCATCGGGTAGGATTATGAGCGGGGACTATGGCGGTAAATCACGAAATTCGACGTCTCGATGGCAGCGAAACGCCATCGTGGACGGAATGCGTTTGCTATGCTATAATGAAGTCAGGCCACAATAACTCAGGC
>JALXAF010000007.1 GCA_026992375.1 Anaerolineae bacterium | reverse complement strand
ATGTGGGGGCGCAGAATCTGGAGGATCTGCGCACCAAGACCCGGTTCATCCGCATCACCAATGCCGGACTGGTGGAAAGCCATCCTCATGACATCATCATCACCAAAGAAGCGCCCAACTATCAGGCGCGACGATGACGCTACGCGTCTTCGGTCTTCACCGACGTTTCCTTCCGGCTTGTAGCCAGGGCCTGGGCGTCTCTGGAAGGAGACGGGCGGTGTAACGCTCTGAGGCCTGAATTTATGGCGTGCACAAACTCAAATGACAGACCAAATTGATACAGTCTCTTGAGATTTCTGGATGCGTTGCAGAGTGAGCAGACATTTGCTATAATCATTCAGCGAACACATGAGCTAACCCATCGTTCCCCCGCCGCATTATGACCAAACAATCATCCCCTTCAAAATCCTCCGCAGGGAAAAAGAGAAAGACTTACGCCGCATCAAAAAAGAAGAGCGGCGGTCGCTCACGTTCGATCAGAAAGAAAGGCGGTTCACGCAAACGCAAGAAGAGCGGGTTGCAGACCTTTGTCGAGGCTGCGGTGAGCGGTCAGACCCTGGGCGTTGTGCTGGCGCTGTTGGGCATTTTCACCTTGCTGGCGTTGTTCAGCAGTCAGCGAGGGACCGTCACCGCCTGGTGGGTGGACATGATGAGCTTGTTGTTTGGCGCGGGGGTTTATTGGCTGCCTGTCGCGCTCATCGTGTCGGGCGTTTTCGCCTTTCTCTACAGCCAGGGCCATCGCGGCGGTTTCACGCCCCTGCGCTTCCTGGGCTTTCTGCTTTTTTGGGCGGCCATGCAGGCGCTGGCCCATCTCATCGGCGTTTCGCGTGGCGGAGCCACCCTGGTCTCTTCTCCGCGCCCGGGCGATTATGGTGGTCTCGTAGGCTGGATGATCGCGCAAAACGTGGCCTCATCACTGGGCGTGGGCCTCGCCATCCTGCTCATGCTGGTGACGGTTGTCATCGCCGTTATTCTCATGGTGGGCGTTAGCTGGCAAAGGCTGACGATGGACGCTATCGCCCTCGTCACCTCCGCAGTGCTGCTTCTGCAGCGTATTGGCGCAGAGGGACGGGCGCACTGGCCCGCTATCGCCGCGCGCTTCGGCGCTGGCTGGCTGACCCTGAGGCGCGGCCTGGCGGCCCGCCGTCGCCGTAAAACCCCGCCGCCTCCGCCCTCCCGGCCCGAGGTGGTGACGACCCTGCCGCCTGATCCTGATCTGGTCGCGTCCGCTCCGCCCGAACCCGCCATCCGCATCATCGGCTCGGAAGAAAATGAATGGCGCTTGCCCCGCATCGAGGATATTCTGGACCCATCGCTGAGCGGCGAGATCACCGAAGAGGACCTGGCCGAGCGGGCGCGGGTAATCGAAGAAACGCTCAACGCTTTTGGCGTGCCCGTCAACGTGGTGGAGGTGAACAAAGGCCCGGTGGTGACCCAGTTCGGGATCAAACCGGGCTATGTGATCAGGAAAGTGCGGGGCGAAGAAAAGCGCATGAAGGTGAAGGTGAGCAAGATTCAGAATCTCTCCAACGATCTTTCGCTGGCGCTGGCGGCCTCGCCTATCCGCATCGAAGCGCCGGTGCCGGGCCGCGACATCGTGGGCATCGAGGTGCCGAATCAATCGATTTCCATGGTCACCTTGCGCAGCATTCTGGAATCGGAGGAGTTCGAGGCCATGAAAGCGCCGTTGAAGGTCGCGTTGGGCCAGGATGTTTCGGGGCGGGCGGTGGCCGCAAGCCTGGCGCGAATGCCACATCTGCTCATCGCCGGCGCGACAGGCTCGGGCAAATCGGTGTGCGTCAACGCCATCATCTGTTCCCTGCTCTTCCAATACACGCCCGATGACCTGCGCTTCATCATGGTGGATCCCAAACGGGTAGAGCTGACCGTTTATAACGGCATCCCGCATCTCATCGATGACGTCATCACCGATGTGGAAACGGTGGTGGCGGTGCTGGGGTGGGCGGTGCGAGAGATGGAGCTCCGCTATAAAAAGCTGGAAAAGGCGGGCGTGCGCAATATCGAAAGCTATAACGCTCGCATGGTGGCTGAGGGCAAGCCCAAGATGCCCTACACCGTCATCGTCATCGACGAGCTGGCCGACATTATGATGATGGCCCCGGATGATGTGGAAAAGCTGGTGGTGCGTCTGGCGCAGATGGCCCGGGCCGTGGGCATTCATCTGGTGCTGGCCACGCAACGCCCCTCGGTGAATGTGGTGACAGGGCTGATCAAAGCCAACTTCCCCTCCCGCATCGCCTTCGCAGTCACCAGCCAGATCGATTCTCGGGTGATTTTGGATACGCCCGGGGCCGAGAAGCTGCTGGGCCGGGGCGATATGCTCTTCATGCGGCCCGATTCGGCCAAACTGGCCCGCTTGCAGGGCGCGTTCGTCTCCGATGGCGAGGTGCATCGTCTGGTGCGCTACTGGCGCGGCCAGCGCGGCATCGCCACCGAGGCCTCTGAGCTGGCGGTGGAGCCTGTGATCCAGCGTCCCTTATGGGAAGATGTGGTGGCCGAGGCCAAGACCCAATCCAAGCGGGATGAGCTCTATGACGAAGCGGTGCGCATCGTGCAGGAAAGCGGTCGGGCCAGCGCCAGCATGCTGCAACGCCGGTTGCAGATCGGCTACACGCGCGCGGCCAGGCTTATCGACATGATGGAGGAAAATGGCGTGGTCGGACCCGACCTGGGCGGCAGCCGCGGGCGGGAAGTGCTCATCAGCTCCCAGCCCGAGCCAGAATCCGAACCGGCAGTCGAACCCGCCTATCCTCCTGCTGAGCCCATCGAGCCATCATCGAACCAGGATATGCCTCCATGGGACGATTTTGAGGATGATAACGAGTGGGAGGATCCGTCGGAGGCGCTCTAGAAGCTGCTCCGAAAATAGAACGCTTGCTAATTGCTGAAGGTTGGCAAAACCAGCGTCGGGCGAGTCTGCAACGAGCGTGATGCGTAATGCGTGAGGTCGTCACGCACCACGTATCACGCATTACGTCTCTCCTACGTCATTTCGAGGGAGCGCAGCGACCAAAGGTGTGACGCACTTACCGCAGGCTCCAAGTGCGTCGCACCTAGAACCAGCCCCGTAGGGGCGCTGTTTCTAGCCGGGGGACTTCATCCCCCGGTGCTAGCGGCAAGCGAGAAGCGCCCCGAACCTATAACCTGATTATTTTGTCAATGTTCATCAAAAACGGGATAATGCGAGCCGCGGCGCTTGAAAACGTTCTGGCCGGGGTTGCGCCAACACTTGCAGATGAGCCTGTCCGCCAAGTAAAATAAACCCCATCGATCTTCCAATCTCACAATCTCTCTTCCCAAAAACGATACCCATGAGCGTCTACGCAGGCAAATACCTTCGCATCGATCTCAGCAACCGCACGTGGCAGGAGGAAACCATCTCCGAGGCGGATGTGCAGCAATGGCTGCTGGGCTCCGGCTACGCCGCCCATCTCTTCCACCAAGAAATGGACCCCGACCTGGCCCCGCTGCATCCCAACGCTTCCATCTACATCTTCAACGGCCTGCTGGTGGGCACATTTGCGCCCACTGCATCCCGCACCTCTTTTTGCGGGCGTTCGCCCCTGACGGGCATCTGGAACGAGTCCAATGTGGGGCATCACTGGGGCGCGGAGCTGCGCTTCGCGGGCTATGATGGCATGGTCATCACCGGCGCGTCCGAGACGCCCGTTTATCTCTTCATCAATGGGCTCACGGGTGATATCGAATTCCGGGACGCGTCCCATCTTTGGGGCAAGGACTGGTTCGAGGCGGGCGACGCCATCATCGCCGAGACCGACCCCAAGGCTCAGGTGGCGGGCATTGGCACGGCGGGCGAAAATCTGGTGAAGATGGCGGGCGTCCCGGTGGGGCCTTCTCACTACGTGCGCATCGCTGGTCGCGGGGGCATGGGCGCGATCCTGGGCAGCAAGAAGCTGAAAGGCATTGCTGTGCGGGGCAAAAAACGGCCAGATTACCCCGATCGCAAGCGTTTTTTGGCCACGGTCAAGGAGCAGAACAAGTACATCAAGGAAAATTCCACGGGCATGAGCCTGCTGGGCACCGCGGGCGGCTTTCAGGCCACCGAGGAGTACGGCGATCTTGCCCTGAAAAACTGGCGGCTGGGGACTTGGCCCAGGGCTGCGGAGCTCACCGGCGCTGTGCTGTATGAAAAGCATCTGGTGCGCCACACCCACTGCTTCTCCTGCCCTATCGGCTGCGGCAAAGAAGTGGAAGCGCCCGAAGGCCCCTACAAGACGCCCCGGGGCGAGGGCGTGGAATACGAGACCATGGCCGGATTTTACGGCAATGTTCTGAATGAGAACATGGAGGCGGGAATGCTGGCCAACAGCATGTGCAACAACATGGGGTTAGACACCATCTCCACCTCCTCCACCATCGCTTTCGCCATGGAGGCTTATGAAAAAGGGCTCATCACCGATGAAGACACGGGCGGTCTGGCCCTCACCTTTGGCGATCCCGACGTCGTCCTGGAGCTCGTCCGTCAGATTGCCGCCCGTGAGGGCATTGGCGATCTGCTGGCCGAGGGCTCGCGGGCCGCGGCCCAAAAGCTGGGCGGCGGCGCAGAGGATTTCGCGGTGCACAGCAAGGGCATGGAGGTTGCTTATCACGATCCCCGCGGTTTTGTGAGCATGGCCGTGAACTACGCCACCGCCAACCGCGGCGGCTGCCATCTGGAGGCCCTCTCATACTGGAACGGCTACGGGCTCACCCTGCCCGATTTGGGCTATCCCGAGATCGTCCCCCGTCTGAAATCCAATCCCGCGGCCGCGAAGATGGCCTACGATTTCCAGAATTATTTCTCGGTTTACAATCCCCTGGGGCTGTGCAAATTCATCGCCAAGGGCAAGGTGGGGCCGGAGCGCCTGGCCGAGATCGTCAATTCAGCTATGGGATGGGATTGGCGACCAGAGGACTTCATCCGCATGGGCGAGAAGCTCTTCCAGCTCAAGCGGCTCATCAACAACCGTTTCGGCGTCTCCCGCCAGGACGACATCCTGCCCAAACGCCTGCTGAAGGACCCCAGGCCCGATGGCAGCGCCGCCGGCAACCTGCCCGATCTCGATCTCATGCTGCCGGTCTATTATGAGCTGCGCGGCTGGGATGACGAAGGGAGCCCCAGGCCCGAGCGTCTGCAAGCCCTGAACCTGGCGTGACAACGAGGGGCGGAAAGCTGGAGACGGGCGCGCGCGCTTTCCGGTCTTTCGCCTCGGTCTTCCATCTGTTTTCACCGCGGGCGTGCGGCGGGGACATTGGGTTACTCCATTCGTCCGCACTCGCCCGCATTTTCTTTCCCCTGGGGAAATCTGGCTTAACAGGATTTCAGGGGTTATTGGTTTTACCAGACCCGCCGGATTGCGAATCCGGCTGGATACAGAGAGCTCTCAGGGCGGATTCGTAATCTGCCCGGCATCTCACCCCCTGAAATCCAAAAGAACCGGAAGTCTAATCCACCCGGCCCAGCAGCCAGCGGTGATGTGCCCAAACCGACTTAATCCGCCAGGGCAGGGGCGCGTGATCCAGCCAGGCGTATTTGATCACCCGCTCGTAGAGATCGGGCTGCTGGCCCAAATAATAGGCCATGGTGTTCCATTCCCAGCTATCGCCCGTGAACTGCTCCTCCAGCTTCTCGCTGCGGACGCCCAGACGCCGCAAGACTTCGTTGGCGGGCATGACCGTGTCGGGCCAGGGGGGCGTATCCAGCACGCCGCTGTCGATGATCTCCACGCCCTCATTGCGCAGATGCCAGCGGATGCGGTTGATGTCCACCCAGCGTTCATCCACGGTCTCGAAGAAATCCTTGTCCAGAACGTGCTTGCGCATCCAATAGCCCGCCTGCAGATTGTTGGGCATGGCCACGAAGACCAGTTTGCGGCTGGTGCGCACGAGCTCTCGCAACAGGGCTGCGGGGTCAGGCAGATACCAGAGCGCGGCCCAGTTCCAGGAGAGATCGAAGCTGTCGTCCTCGAAAGGCAGTTCGCCCCAGCCATCGGGCGGGATGACGCGCAGATCGGGGCTTAGTCCCAGCTCGCCCCAGATGCGCCGCACGGCCTCGGCCCGATCGGGGATGTCATCCACCAGGGTGACGCGAGCGCCGCTGCGGGCCAGCATGGCGCTGTTGATGCCGGTGACTCCCGCCATGCCGTAGATAGGCGCTTCCAGCACCGTCTCCAGCGCGTAGCGCTGACGCAATGATTCCAGGAAGTCGTTGAGGACAAAGCGTTCATACACCAGGCCCAGTCCCTCGTTGTAATCCGTGAGATATTTTTCCCAGATGGGACGTTGCGCTTCGCCGGTTCCTGTCAATGTGGTCATAATCGGGTTAGAGGTGAGTGGGATTGGAAAAGGTGCGTCCCAAATGAGTTGGGGCCAGTCGGGCGTTTTGGCCGCATGATGAATGTTCACAAAACAAATCGCCATAGTGGCGTTCGCCACGTCCGCCCGGCGACTTCATCGCCGGGCTACAAAACAGCGCCGGATGAATCCGGCTAGCCCCGCAGGGGCGCTGTTTCTAGCCGGGGGACTTCATCCCCCGGCGCTGGCGGCGTTGCTGTTTCTTCAACCGAAATAGGACGCCCCCGAAGGGTTTTACGCATGACGTGGGGAGCATAAATGGCCGGCTCTGCTTTGTCGGGCGTTTGCACACAATGGCCTGCATAATTACGAGAGAATTGGAAAATAGCCAGCGATTAGCAGTATAATGAGAGTGAGACGGGAATGCAATAATTGCATCCCCTTTTTTCAGACACAGCCATCCAGCCCAGGAGGTTCATTCCATGACCATTTATCAGCACATCTTGCACAACGGCAAGATAATCCCGAAGGAAGAGGCTTGTTTTCCGGTGTTCACCCCCTCGCTGGTGGGCGCGCTGGGCGTTTATGAGACGATTCTGGTGAAAAATGGGCGTTATGTGGCCCTGCAAGAGCACCTGGCCCGATTGCTGCAATCGTCAGAAGGCGCCCAGTTGCGGCTCGAACCGAATCTGGATGAACTGGCGGCCTGGGCGCATGAGATTGTCTCGGTGAATGCACCCGATGGCCTGGTGCGGGTGTTGGTCATGGATCTGGGCAATGAGCAAGCGGACGTGTTTCTCTACGAGATGAGCTACGCCGCGCCCTCGCCCGAAGACTACGCCCGCGGCGTGCCGGTCATCCTCTATCATGGCGAACGGGCCATGCCCCTGGTCAAATCCTTCAACACCCTGGTGCCGGGACTGGCGCGCAAGGCGGCCCGGGCCGCGGGCGTGCATGACGCGTTGCTGGTGGATAGAGACGGACGCGTGACCGAAGGCTCGAATTGCAACGTCTTTATCGTGCAGGATGGCGTGCTGGCCGCGCCGCCCATGGGCGTGGTTCTGGAGGGCACGGTGATGCGGCGGGTCATGGCCCTGGCCCGAGAGTTGGGTATCCCCTTCCAGCGCCGACACCTGCCCGCACGCGACATTCCCCGCTGGAACGAAGTCTTTCTCACCTCCACCCGGCGCGGGGTGCTGCCCGTGCGCCAGGTGGGCGATGCGGAAATCGGCCCGCCCGGGCCCATCACCCGCCAGTTGCACGAGGCTTATCGAGCTTGGGAGCAAAAAGAGATGGGCGGATGACGCGGCCCTTTGGCTGCGTCATCCCGACGACCGCAGGAAGGAGAAATCTCCCAGGTGCGACGCGCTTGAGACCGGTGGGAAGTGCGTCGCACCCTTCGGTCGCTGCGCTCCTTCGAAATGACGTGAGAGTTGTAATGCGTGATGCGTAACGACCTCACGAATTACGCATTACGCATTCTAAACCTCCACCACTAGGGGCAAAATCATGGGGCGACGACGGGTCTCTTTGTAGCAAAAATCGGCCAGGCGCTTTTTGAGATATTTGATGACCTGAGCGGTGTCGTCATATTCATCGAGCACATCCCAGACCAGTTCGCGGGCCTCATCCAAAAACGCCTCCGACTCATCCATGTAGATGAAGCCGCGCGTGAGAAGCTCCGGCCCGAAAATCACCTCGCCCGTTTCCTCATCCAGCCCGATGGCCACAGCGAGAAAGCCGTCCTGCGAGAGGCGTCGCCGTTCTCGCAGCACCGCCGCGCCGATGTCGCCCACGCCCGAGCCATCCACGAACACCCGCCCGCTGTCGATGGCGTCGCCCGGCATGACGCCATCGGGCGTGACGGCCATGCACTGACCATCCTCGATGATGAAGATGTGATCCTCGGGCACGCCCGCTTCGCGGGCCAGGCGCGCATGATGCACCAGTTGGCGATATTCGCCGTGGATGGGAATGAAATACTCCGGCTGCACCAGCTCGATGAGCTTCTTCAGGTCCTGACGGCTGCCATGTCCGCTGACATGCACGTCCCACAGCTCGTCGTAGAAGACGTCCGCGCCCAGGCGGAACAGGTTGTCCAGGGTGCGCTGGATCATCTTCTCGTTGCCCGGGATGGGCGTGGCGCTGACGATGACCGTATCGCCCTTGCCGATGTGCAGATGACGGTACTCCCCGCGGCTCATCCGCACCAGCGCGCTGGTGGGTTCGCCCTGGCTGCCCGTGCAGATGACCACCACCTGATTGGGCGGCAGATGGTTCATCTTGTCGGGCGTGAGCAGGCCGCCGGGCGGCGGCTTGAGATAGCCCAGTTCGGTGGCCATGCGGGTGTTCTGGATCATGCTGCGACCGGTGACGCCCACCTTGCGCCCGTGTCGATTAGCCACATTGATGACCTGCTGCACGCGCGAGATATTGGAGGCGAAGGTTGCGAGGATCACCCGTCCGGGCGCATTGCCGATGATCTCATCCAGCGTCTTCTCCAACTCCTTTTCCGAGGGCGTGAACCCCGCGGTCTCGGCGTTGGTGGAATCGGAGAGCAGCAAGCGCACGCCCGCCTCGCCCAATCGCTTCAGCTTGGCCTCATCGGTCAGACGACCGTCCACCGGATTCTGATCGAATTTGAAATCGGAGACGTGCAGGATGGTTCCCACCGGCGTGTGCAGGGCCACGGCCAGCGCGTCGGGGATGGAGTGGCAGAGGTGGATGAATTCGATCTCGAAGGGGCCGATGGTCAGACGGCTGTTCTCGTCGATGACGCGCAGATCGGCCTTCTCGTGCAGCTTGTGCTCCTTGAGCTTGTTGCGCACCAGCCCCAGGGTAAGCGCAGCGCTGTAAACGGGCGCTTGCACTTGCTGCAACAAAAAGGGCAGCGCCCCGATGTGATCCTCATGCCCGTGGGTGAGGAGGATGGCCTGGAGTTTATCGGCGTTGTCGGTCAGATAACTGATGTCGGGGATGACGATGTCGATGCCCGGCATGTCCTCCTCCGGGAACATCAGGCCCGCATCCACCAGGATGAT
>JALXAF010000006.1 GCA_026992375.1 Anaerolineae bacterium | reverse complement strand
CAGCGCCAGATTGTTGGCCGAGCCATACAGCGCCTGCACCCGGGGCGCGCCCTCGGCCATGCCATAATGCCCGGTGACGAATTGCGCCAGCGCGATGAGGCTGACCAGCGCGCCTCCCAGCAGCGCGACGCGGCCCAGCAGCCGCACGCCCCCGGCCCTCCGCAGGGTGAAGCGGGTGATGAGAAGATAGAACACCGCGGGGGTGAGGAAGGTCACCCGCCAGTCGTAAAAGGCGTAGCCTTTGAGACGGGCGTCGAGCGCGGCGAAGAACCCGATGACCAGCAGCAGGAGGACGAAAGCGTCGAGATAGCCAGTATTGGATATTGGATATTGGATAGCAGTCCGGCGGCGTTCCAATATCCAATACCCAATATCCAATACCCAACTTCCCACCGCCGCGCCCAGGCCCAGCCAGATGAACAGCTCGTGCAGCGGCAGACCGATGGGCCCGAGCCGCACCGGTCGCATGTAAAGAGGCAGAACGACCAGGGCCGCCGCGGGCAGCCACGCAGCCAGGGTGAAAAGAAAAGAATGAAGATTGATGATTGATGATTGAAGTGATGCGGCCGCCTTCTGCTCGCCGCCCGCTGAATACTGACTACTGAACACTGAAAACCGACCACCGCTCACCACCCTCCACGATCCCCACAACACCCCGCCCAGCGCTATCGTCAACACCGCGGTGATGGGCCAGAAGGGCCACGGTTTGGGATGAGGCCGGTCATCGATGATGATACGGCGCAGGGGCCAATGTCCCCACCCGCCCTGGGCCTCGATGCGCAAGGTGTGATCCCCCGGCGACAGGTTGCGGGCCACAGTCGTGGTGGCGACGCGGTTGTCGGGATCATACAGGAAGAGGTAGGCGTTTCCCGTGGCCGGATCCATGGGCAGATCGGGCGCGGGTTTGTCATCGAGCCACACATTGAGATAGCCCTTGTAAGGCCCGCGCTGCACCTGCAGGGCCAGGGATTGACCATGAAAGATGGTGAAGAAGGGCGCTCCCGGGCCCTTGGGATCAGCCGCGTCAGCGCCCCAGCGCCAGGCGTCGTTGGGGGCGAACGTCTGCCTGGCGACGCGATACGGCGAGTAGCCGCCCGCGCCCACAACCATGCCCACATGCGCCAGCGTGGCCACCCCCTCCCCCGCGGGCGTGCGCGCCCCCGACGCGTCTCGCTGCACCCAGCCCAGGCGAATGGGGTCGTCGTCGGGCCCGGGCGCATACTGCACCCATGCGGGCGCGGCGGCCCAGGGCCAATGCCATTGCATCCGCGCCCAGCCCCGCTGCTGATATTCGAACAGGTCGTCAACGGGAATGCTGCGCCAGGGCGAGGTTTCGGGGTCCAGGCCCGGCGCTTGCGGCGTCCACCAGCCCCAGGCGGTGATGAAGATGGGGCGGTCGCCCAGGCCGTGGCGGGCCAGGGCCTCGTGCAGGAGTTCGACGCGACGGAAGTTGAGAGCGTCGGCGGCCGGGGACGCTTCGGGCGGCTGATCGAAGCCGTAGGCTTGCCCCCCGGCGAAATCGAAGAACTCGCCCGCGCCCAGGCTCAGCAGGCGGTCGAGATAAACGGGGTCGGGGATGTTGAAGCCGTCGTCGGTGGTGGTGGGAGCCAGAGACGCCAGCATGATGCGCGAGTTCGGGCGGAAGCGGCGGATGCGGTTGTTGGCTTCTCGCAGCAGATCGAAGTAGCCCTGAGGGTCTGCGTGGCGAGCACCCCAGTGCGGCCCGATGTTGGGCTCGTTCCAGATTTGATAGGCAATCACCCAGCCATCGGCAATGCCCGGAGGCCAGGGCACGCGGCGGGCCAATTCCGCGGCGAAGGCTCCGAAATCGCGCACGTCCCGGGGCGGTGCGTAGGGATTGTCCGCGTCCTCGGGCGCACGGGCCCACGCGGGCGAGCCATCCAGCAGAAAAACGAAGAGGAAGTTGTAGTCATTGACCTCGAACACGCGCTGAAAAGGCTCCCAGTTCCACACATCCGGCTGGGGCTGGATGAGGTACCAAGGCACGCGCAGGCGAATGATGTGAGCGCCATCCTCCCAAGCGTAACGGATGCGCTGTTGCAGCTCGAAGTCCGATAATTGCGCCAGATCGGCCAGATCCATATTCACGGCGATGGTGCGATGATGCTCGGCGACGTCGACGGGCCATGGTGGCGGCGCGGCGCGGCGGGCCTGAAGCGCGTTGGCGGGGATCAGGGCCAGAATGAGAATCAGGAGGACGAGCAACAGAGCGAGCGATATCGGACGTTTCATAGTCCGCATTTTACTATGCTATGATGATAGAAACCAATTCCTTTTACCTGGACGCCCCATCCAAAGTCATGATCCTCATCATTAACGGCCCGCTGGGCGTGGGCAAAACCTCCGTCGCCGAAGCGCTCCTCTATCGGTTCCCCCGCAGCGTTATGCTGGACGGAGACGCAATCGGGCGTGTTCACCCCTTCGAGATTTACGATCCCAACCGGACGGACTATCTCTATCGCACCCTGGCGATGCTGCTCGACTGGCATCAGCGGGAGGGCGATTACGAACATTTCGTCATCAATTACGTGTTCGAAAAGCCCGAATCCCTGGCCCGGTTGCTCGCCCAACTGCACCCGCTGGACCCGGTCATTCGCGTTTTCCGTCTGCGGGCCTCGCCCGAGACGCTGCGGGCGCGCATTCGCAAGCGGGGTGGAGAGGATGATGCCTACCTGGCCTGGGAGTTGCAACGCGGGCCGGAATTGCTGCGCATCCAAGACGCGCACGGGCCGGGCGACGCCTTGGGCGAGATCGTCGAGACAGATGGGTTGTCGGTGGCGGAGGTGGCCGAGGCGA
>JALXAF010000005.1 GCA_026992375.1 Anaerolineae bacterium | reverse complement strand
GCCTGATCAAAGTGCGGCTTTATCGCCCCTTCTCCACCAAGCACCTGATGCAGGCGCTGCCCGCCACCGTCAAGAAGGTCGCCACCCTGGATCGCACCAAAGAGCCGGGCGGCGCGGGCGAACCCCTGTATCTAGACGTGGGCAACGCCATCAGCGAGGCCATGCGCGCGGGCGTCGCCCCCTTCAAGCACGCGCCGATGGTGGTGGGCGGCCGCTACGGCCTTTCCTCCAAGGAATTCACCCCGGCCATGGTCAAGGGCGTCTTCGATGAGTTGAAGAAAGAGCATCCCAAGAACCACTTCACCGTGGGCATTGTGGATGACGTCACCAACTCCAGCATCGACTACGACCCCGATTTCGACATCGAGCCCGAGGAGACCTTCCGCGGCATGTTCTGGGGCCTGGGCTCCGATGGCACGGTGGGGGCCAACAAGAACTCCATCAAGATCATCGGCGAGGAGACCGACAATTACGCCCAGGGCTATTTCGTCTACGACTCCCGCAAGGCGGGCGCCAAGACCATCTCGCACCTGCGCTTCGGGCCGCATCCCATCCACAGCACCTACCTCATCAAGCACGCCAAGTTCGTGGCGGTGCATCAGTTCGAGTTCCTGCGTCACTACAAGGTGCTGGATAACGCCATGGAAGGCGCGACATTCCTGCTGAATGCGCCCTATCCCGCGGAGGAAGTGTGGGATCATCTGCCGCGCGAGGTGCAGGAAGCCATCATCGATAAAAAGCTCAAGTTCTACGCTATCGACGCCTACGACGTGGCCAAGAAGACGGGCATGGGCCGCCGCATCAACACCATCATGCAGACCTGCTTCTTCGCCATCAGTGGCATCCTGCCCCAGGATGAGGCTATCGGCAAGATCAAGGAAGCCATCGTCAAGACCTACAGCAAGAAGGGCGAGGAGATCGTGCAGAAGAACTTCGAGGCCGTGGATATGACCCTGGCCAATCTGTACGAGATCGAAGTGCCCGACGAGGCCACCAGCGAAATTCGTATGAAGCCGCCTGTGCCCGAGGATGCGCCTGACTTCGTCAAGAATGTGCTGGGCAAGATGATCGAGGGCTACGGCGACGAGCTGCCCGTCAGCGCCCTGCCCGCGGACGGCACCTATCCCAGCGGCACCACCCGGTGGGAAAAGCGCAATCTGGCTCTGGAAGTGCCTGTCTGGGAGCCTGATCTCTGCATCCAGTGCGGCAAGTGCGTCATGGTTTGCCCCCACGCCACCATCCGGGCCAAGGTCTTCGATCCGGCCCTGCTGGAGAACGCCCCCGAGGGCTTCGAGGCGGTGGACGCTCGCTGGAAGGAGTTCAAGGGCCAGAAATACACCCTGCAGGTGGCGGTGGAAGACTGCACTGGCTGCACCCTGTGCGTGGAATCCTGCCCCGTGACCGACAAGAAAGACCCCAACCGCAAGGCTATCAACATGCAGCCGCAATTGCCGCTGCGCGAGAAAGGCCGTCGCGACTGGGACTTCTTCCTCAGCCTGCCCGAACCACCTCGCTACGGCGTCATCAAATACAACAACGTCAAGAACATCCAGTTGCTGGATCCGCTGTTCGAGTTCTCCAGCGCCTGCCCCGGCTGCGGCGAGACCCCCTACATCCGCCTGATGACCCAGCTCTTTGGCGACCGGGTGGTGGTGGCCAACGCCACAGGCTGCTCCAGCATCTATGGCGGCAACCTGCCCACCACGCCCTGGTCCATCAACAAGGATGGCCGCGGCCCGGCCTGGAGCAACTCGTTGTTTGAGGATAACGCGGAGTTCGGCTTGGGCATGGCCCTGACCCGGGACAAGCAGACCGCATACGCCCGCGAGCTGGTGGAGCGTATGCGCGACGTCATCGGCGATGACCTGGCCGATCGCTTGCTCACTACTGATCAGAGCAACGAAGAGGGCATCGACAAACAGCGCCAGAACGTGGCCGAACTCAAAGCCAAACTTGCTGACGTCGATTCCTTCGAGGCCAAAGACCTGCTGAGTCTGGCCGACATGCTGGTGCGCCGCGGCGTGTGGATCATTGGCGGCGACGGCTGGGCCTATGACATCGGCTACGGCGGTCTGGATCACGTGCTGGCAGCCGGTCGTGATGTGAACGTGCTGGTGATGGACACCGAAGTGTACTCCAACACCGGCGGTCAGGCCTCCAAGGCTACACCCATGGCCGCGGCTGCGAAGTTCGCCATCGCTGGCAAGCCGCTGCCCAAGAAAGACCTGGCCATGATGGCCATGAGCTACGGTTATGTGTATGTGGCCCAGGTCGCGTTCGGCGCCAAGGACAGCCAGACGGTGAAGGCTTTCATCGAGGCCGAGTCCTATCCGGGCCCCAGCCTTATCATCGCCTACAGCCACTGCATCGCCCACGGCTACGGCCTGGAAGAGGCGCTGGATCATCAGCAGCTTGCGGTCGACACCGGCTTCTGGCCCCTGTTCCGCTATGACCCGCGCCGCCGCGAGCAGGGCAAGGCCCCGCTGGTGCTGGACTCCAAGCCTCCCAAGAAGCCCTTCTCCGATTACGCCATGCGCGAGGCCCGCTTCCGCATGTTGTTCAAGACCAACCCCGATCACGCCGAAGAACTGCTGGATGCGGCCCAGAAGGACATCGAGGAGCACTGGCAGAAGCTGAAGGCCCTTTCACAGGTCACCAGCCTGTAAGATAACGGCAAAGCGCGAATTACGAATTCGCCCTCGGGCGTAGTTCCCGTGCCGGATCAGCGTTTCGATCTGACAGCGCAACAAAACCCTCCGGAGGTCACGCTTCGGAGGGTTTTTCACATCTTCAGACCTCCATTCGTCCAGATTGCAT
>JALXAF010000004.1 GCA_026992375.1 Anaerolineae bacterium | reverse complement strand
GCCAGAATCAGTAAGACAAAGATGAGGAGGATGGGTGAAAAGCGTTTCCTGAAAAGTTGCATGTAAACCTCAAATGAAAAAAAGATAGATGTGATATTTGTCAAACGTTGGAAAGAGGATAATCGTTCCCAATGAACCGAATTGAAGACCGAAAAACGGGAACGACGCAGGCTCTTCCGGTCTTTTGAGGCAACAACTAAAATGTCTCACGCAAAGACGCAGGGCCGCAAAGGAAAAAAGGCAAAGAAAAACTTGGCGTCTTGGCGCCTTTGCGTGAGATCAGCTTTTTGGGTTCAGGCTTGTCCGGGTCAGGCAATCGCCTCGGACAGTCGAGGAAGCGCGGCATCTTTGGCGGAAAGAACAGGGGTTTGAACTGGCCACTGGATGGCGATAGTGGGATCGCTCCAGATAACGCCGCTATCCAGCTCGGGTGCATACTCGGCCGTAACCTTGTAGCTGACATCCGCCACATCGCTCAGGACGAGAAACCCATGGGCGAAGCCGGGCGGGATGTAGAGCATCCGATGGTTCTCGTCCGACAGGATTTCCCCCACCCATTCGCCAAAAGTCGGCGAGTCGGGGCGAATATCCACGGCGACGTCGAAAATGACGCCGCGAACCGCCCGCACCAACTTGCCCTGGGCCTTGGGCGGTTTCTGAAAATGCAGGCCGCGCAACACGCCTTTGCTCGAACGAGAGTGATTATCCTGCACAAAAGTCTCGTCGATGCCATTGGCCGCGAAATCAACGTACTTATAGGTTTCAAGGAAGAAACCGCGGGCGTCGGGAAAGACGCGCGGCTCCACAAGGATAACATCCGGAATCTGCAAGGGCGTAAAGGTGAAAGGCATAGCGTCGATGAAGGATGACAGGCTGACGAAGGGAGACGACTTGCGCACAACGCGCAAAGAGAAAGGCGGTGAAGTGAAAGTATACATCAGAAGTTCGGATTTGACACATGTTCGTGCTACAATTCTGGCCTTATGAGCGCGCTTTGGCTTTCTCCTCTTGGCCCCGCGGGCATTCTTTTGGGCGGCGGAACGTTGTTGCTGTTGCTGCAACGCCACATTTCTGACCGCCTGCGTCAGCGCCTGCCTATCGCCATCACACTGCTGGGCATGGCGGCATGGCTGCTATTGCGCTGGCAGCCTCCGGGAACGGGACAATGGTGGCTGTGGCAAGCGCCGCTGGGGCTTGAGACCGCGCTGGGGCTACAATGGGATGGCTGGGCGTGGCTGACGGGCTGGCTGCTCTTTTTGGCCGCGCTGGCCGCTCTGGTTTTGCCCCAAGGAAAGTCGCGCACCGGTTTCACGCCGCCCGCGTTCTGGATTCTCTTCCTGCTGGCCGCGTCCCTGCTGGTCATCACCGCGGCCACCTGGAGCGCGTTGCTGTCCGCCTGGACGCTGCTGCTCTTCTTCACCGGCATCCTGGCCGGAACGCCCGCAGACGCCGCGCCGCGGGCGTGGACGCATCTGCTGCTGGCCGGGCTGTTTCTACTGCTGGCGCCTCTCTTCAATGGCCTGGGCACGCTGGACGCCGCGCTGAGCGCAACAACACCGCTGAATTTACAGGCCCAATTGCTGGTGAGTCTGGCTGTGGCGCTGGTGGTTGGCGTTTATCCTTTCCATGGCTGGCTGCTCTCTTCCAAACCCCGGGCCCGCGGGCTGCAACTGACGCTGCACCTGCTGCCCGCATTGGCCGCAATGCACTTGCTGAGCCGATTTCTCATTCCCCTGCTCAGCAGCTTCAGTTGGATCGCCCTGGGAATCGCCGGGCTGCTGGGCAGCGCCATCGCGGCCTGGGCGACCGAGGATGACGAGCGCGTCTGGGCGTATGTCGCCATCAACCGGGCCACCTGGGCGCTGCTGGCGCTTTCTCTCTCACGCGAGACGGGCGCGTATCGCAGCATTTTTCCCCTCACCGCGCTGGCCATCACCCTGATGATTTGGGGCTTGATCGCCAGGCCACAAAAACCCTGGCGGCCCTATCTGGCTTTATTCTTTCTCATGGGCTTTCCCTTCACGCCCGGCTTCCCCCTGACGTACAATCTGGCCCAGCTCGCCACCTCGGTGTTGGGCTTCCCCGGTTGGATATTGATCCTGCTGGCCCAAACCCTGCTCGCGGCCGCGGTGCTGCGCCCGGGGCGGCGCCCATCGGACGAAGAAGAGACGCCTTCGGTCTCTGGCGGGCGGGGCGCGCTATGGATGCTCATGCTGGCGACTGCGTTCGGCGTGTGGTGGGGCGTCTCGCCCGCATCCCTGCTCAGCGCCGCGGGCCTTTCGGCCACAGGCATGAAGGTGAATGTCTTTTCGCAAATCCGCATCGGAGGTCTGATTCCCGCCTGGGTGACGCTGTTGCTGCCCTTGCTGCTGGGCTGGGCCTTGGCCCGCTGGCGCAGCCGCATCTTCGCCGGTCTGGAAACCTGGCCGCAGCGCATCGCCGACATCACCAGCCTGGATTGGCTGGAAAAACTGCTCGGCGGAGGCGCTCACTACATCTCATTGGCCTTTGGCTTCGCCGCAGATATCCTGGACGGCGCGGGCCAGTTCGGCTGGGTGCTTCTCGCCCTCATCATCTTCTGGCTCTTCACGCATTAGCCAGTTCCGTAAATAGAACGCAGATGACGCAGAAAAAGCTGATCTACGCAGATGAAAACAGATAAAATCAGTAACTACTAAGGTAGGCCTGCTGAGCCAACATTCAAGACCGCGTTCGTCGGTTTTGCGGCCTTGGCCGCTGGACTTGGCCCCCACCCCGGCCCTCCCCCGCCAGTCGCTTTGCTCCTTTGCAGGGGAGGGAGCCGCTGGTTTGCAAAGTTTTTT
>JALXAF010000003.1 GCA_026992375.1 Anaerolineae bacterium | reverse complement strand
GTGTATCATGGTTTGTACAGCGGTTGACATGGTTTGCTCCTTATGAGTGTCTCCGGAAGTGGCTCTCATAAGGATGTACCATTCAGCCGCTTTTGTCACGTTCGCATTTAGCGGAAACTAAAGATGATTCCGAACTTCGTCTATGATACCCATAGTCGCGACGAACGCCAAACATCTCCGCCAAAACGAACGCCCCGGCAAGATTGCCAAGGCGTTGTGCTGATGTTGTTTGAAGATGACTTATGCAGGCCACAGCGAAAAAACGTTCGCTGAAGCAATGTCGGACTTTACGCCGCCCCATATCATGCGTAAAACGTCAGGTGGCTGTCAGCAGAGCAGCGTCCAGCAATGAGCCATTACATCGTTAACTGCAGGGTGACGTTTGACGCTTAATGTTTTACGCTCTCGGCATGTCGCCTGCAATGTCCAACATGAGGGCTGTATAGCTACGACTGCAGTTGGGTTAGGCGGCTTTCTTGGCAGCCGACTTTTGGGGCGCCTCCGCTGAAAGCTTCTTGTCCAGGGCGCTGACCTTCCGCGAAAGTGCGTCGATCTTGCGGGTCAGTTGATCAATGTCCTGCTTGCTGGGGATATTCATGGTGTTGAGGACGGTCTCGATGCGTTTGGTGAAAATGTCCTCTGTCTTACTGGTGGTCTTGCTGACGTGTTCAGTGGTCTTCTTCACCTGTGTGGCGCTCATCTCTTTGGTTCGATGCAGTAGATCGTCGATTAGCTTGCGACTATCCTTCTCGGTAATCTCGCCCTTCTCGACCAGGCGGCTGACCTGGGTTTCGATTTCCTCTTTGCTCAGAGCCACAACGCCGATGCTGGCGAGAAGCAGGCTGCGAGTAGCCTTGACCACTGGATTGACGACAGGCTGAGCGGTTTCCCCGACCTTGTTGACAGCCTTGTTGGCGCTTTCTTTGACTTTCTGGGGGGTTTCCTTGATGTTGGTGGGAATCATTTTTGTGTCCTCCTTGCGATGTAGCAGAGTGATGTATTTTAGATGATGTGTTGATCTTGTTGGGATTTGATTTCAATGAAGTCGTTTGTGTTTATTTTTTTGGATGATAATATGACGCGACGCGTTATGTTTTTATTGTGACGCAATGCGTTAATTTTGTCAAATTTCTTTTCATTCGAATTTGACAAAATTCGGCATGGATCGAAATAGACGTTCTGGGGCTTGGCAAATTGGCTGCGGGATACTGGGGGGATTGGATACTGGGTGTTGTGGATGGCGCCCCTGTTGCGGAAGGCTTCGAATGCCAAATATCAACTATCCTGTTGCGGAGGACCTGGCAGAATTTGTCAAGTTGGCTTTTGGGGATTCCAGAGGGTGTCCCACGCACGCCGTCACTAGAGCCTGTTATGAACTTCTTGTCAAATTCTATTCGTTTTCCTATCATTCACCTTTCCATTCGCCGTGGATGATGCTGAAAAATCGGATCATCAAGTCGATTACGATTTCATCCGCAAGCACACGCCGAGTAAATTCAGGTCTCGAGCCGTTCCGTCGCATGTCCCTCTTCAGGGATATTTTGGGGTGTGAAAGGCGTCAGGTTTAGGCGCAGGAGCAGTCCCGAGGCCGCCTGCTCACTCCGATAGAGCGTGGCGCGTCCAGAATCCGCGTGCTGAAACACGCCGTCGTGGAAGACGAGGGCGTCATCGAGGATGGTATCCGTGTTCTAACGTTTCCCCTTCTCCGAATCGCCGTGATAACCTCTTGGGGCCGGATCAATGGCGGGCTTGGAGGCGATGCCCCATTTCCCCAAAAAAGTAACCGCTAACGCATCCCCGTCCATTCGACACGGATGGGAGGAAACACGGATAAAGTCTTTTTTGAATGCCTTCGCGTCTTTGTGGCAAAAGAGGATGGTTGGGGTCAACGACCTTAGCAGTTATGGAAAGGAGAACGCATGAGCTATTGACAAAAGCGCGGGGGGGGGTAATATAATGAGTGAAAAGCGCGTTGCATGATTGCTAGCCAGGGTAAGCGCAAGGCGTTTGGTTCAGAGTTCATCGTTCGACAGAAGGAAACAGGCATCTTTTTTGGGGATGAGGAGGGTGAACAATTCATCGTCGCCGTCATCGCTTCGCCTTTCCGATTCCACCTTCTTGACTTTTCAGGAGAGGTGCGTTTATGAAACACTGGAACCATCGCTGGCTGGCGGGGCTGATGGCAGTCGCCGCGCTGTTCGCGCTGGTCTGGCTGGGGCTGGCCCGGGGCGGGCCCCTGGCCCGAGCCCAATCGCTGACGCAGGTGGACCAATTCGGCGGGGCTGCACTGGCCGTGGCCGCGGCCGAAGGAACACTCTACGCCGGTGCAGGCCCGCGCGTGCTCGCTCTCGACCCCGGTGACCCTGCGTCCCCCCTTCTACTGGCCCGCTCTCAGCCCTTGGAAGGCGTGGTGCAGCGCATCTTGCCCACAGCCGACCGTCTCCTGGTTGCGGCCGGCCCGGCTGGGCTCTACGTCCTGCGTCGCGACAGCCTGGCCGTGACCGCTCATCTCCCCCTCACCGGCTTTGCCGAAGACCTGGCCCTGGCGGGCGACCGGCTCTATCTGGCCTTGAGCCCCATGTGGGAGGAAGAGACAGGAACCTGGTCGGGTCAGGGCGTGGCCGTGGTGAACCTCGCCCAACCGGATGCGCCGGCCCAAACCGGTCTGGTGACGACGCCGGGCTGGCCTTTTGGGCTGGATGTCGACGCGGGGCGCCTTTATGTGGCCGATGGCGAGGATGGCCTGCGCATCTACGATGTGAGCCAACCCGATGCGCCCCAGGAGATAGGCCACTGGCCCGCGGTGGGCGTAAGCCGGGATGTC
>JALXAF010000002.1 GCA_026992375.1 Anaerolineae bacterium | reverse complement strand
CCGACAAAGACACGGCCAGGCTGCGGCGGAAGATCGTTGGGCGGCTGAATCGGGAGATCGGCGCAGAATTACGCGAAGCGTAAGACATCAAGACCTTCGAGGTTCCGCGGGCCTCGAAGGTCTTTTTATAGCTCTTCCATCCTACGTCAGAACACAGATGGAAGTGTTCGAGGATAGTTCGCCCCGTCAACCTCCCCCAAAGACGAGGCGAAGGAGGAGGAACATCAGGCCCATCGTGATGTTGTATGTGGCGTGCGTGAATATGGCGGTGGTGGTGTTGCGTCGTTGGCGCATCCACCCCAGCGCTAGACCCACAATGAACACCATCAGCGTCGCACTGCTCACACCATACTGTACGTGCATCAAGGTGAAGAACAGCGCTGTGAGAAAGACGCCGAAGCGTGGTTGCAAAGCTCCCCGATAGACCAGCTCTTCGCCCAGGGCTGCGGCGACGCCCATTGTAAGGACGCCGGGGAAAGAAGTCATAAGCGGGCCTGAAAAGCGCTCTATCATCCTCTGTATGTTGGGATTCAGTCTGTAGCCATTTACAAAAAACAGAAAATTGATGGCGATGTACAACAGAAATAGCGCCCCCCCCATTCCCACGCCCGCTCCAACATCTCGCCATTGGGGCCAGGTTGCTTCCAGCCGATGCAATACGTTGCGCAAGTCTCGTCGCGAAAGCCAGCCAATGCCGACGAGCGCCATGACAACCATCAAGATATTCTGAAACCAAATCATGACTATCATCTGGCCCGATGGCGCTGTGGGGAAGGTTTCCGCCACGACGCCAAGGTCCATTCCCGCCACAAGCCAGAAATTGACCAGGATCAGGACGGTGTAACTCAGGGCCACAGCATGAACGATGCTGTCGGGGGAGATGTTTATGATGCGGGAGATAAGACGACGAGCGGATGGCAAGAGCGTGAGCATCCCCAGCAGGGCCAAAATGGTCAATCCCGCCCCCAGTCGAGGCAGTGATTGCATTGCCCGTACCGTTGATTGCGGGTCCAGGCCTTGCTCGGCGTAATGCTGCGTCAGCAAAGGGATGTCGGCGTAACGAGTGTAGGCGGCGCCCATCAGCAGAAGGAAAACGGCCGCGGCCAGCACCACTACCCAAAGGCTGGCCAGACACGCATAGACGAGGACGCCCGTCTTCCGTTTCGCGGGCGTCGCCATGCGGCGTTTATCCGCCACATTCGCCAACCATAGCAAGAAGATGAAAGGCAGTAAGAAGAGAATCGACAAGAAATATCTCATGGCATTCCGGACGGCGTCAGAGTTGCGCCTGGCGCCCCGTAGTATAAATGAACCGTGAAAATATGAGCAACCAGGAACAAAAAGTGACGCCTTTTGCAGAAGGAGATGGAGTGTGAGTATAATCAATTCTGTTCCGTAAATAGAATGCAGATGACGCAGATTGAAACGGATGAACGCAGATGATAAAGAAAAAAATCTGCGAAAATCTGCATTGCGAAGCATCCGTGTCGTCTGCGTTCTCATTTCATCGGTATCGGCGCGCCACCGCGCGTGTCGCCTGCTATGAAAATAGAATGATCGCTGGTTGCTGAAAGGTTGGCAAATCCCACGTTGGGCGAGTCTGCAACCGGCGTGATGTGTGATGCGTAATACGTGAGGTCGGCACGCCTCACACATCACGCATTACGAAATAGGCCGCTGACGAACGCGGATATGACAGATTTCATCAGATTTTTCTGTGTCATCCGCGTCGCATCGAAAGGTAAATGATACGAAACTCCTCGGGAATCTGAGAGAAGTTCATAACAGGCACTAAAAGACATTGATGACCATGACAACTTCTTCTATTTCCAAGCGCCCGGTTATTGGCATCCCTGTCGGACAAGGGACGAATCCGCGAGGCGCCAGGCTTTACACCGTGCATCAGCTCTATCTCAATGCGATCTACCGCACGGGCGGCATTCCCTGTCCGGTGCCGCTGCACCTGGATGAGGCGTTGTACCGCGAGATTTTTCAGCGCATCGATGGCCTGCTGCTGGCGGGCGGCGAAGACATCGATCCCAGCTTCTATGGCGATGCGCCCAAGGATGTGATTGAGAAGACGGACCCTGATCGGGACAAAGTGGAGTTGATGCTGGCCCGATGGGCCGTGGCGGAGAAAATGCCCATTCTTGGCGTCTGCCGCGGTCATCAGTTGCTGAATGTTGCGCTGGGAGGTGGGCTCTATCAAGATATCCGGGTGGAGATGGGGATCGAAGAAGTGCACGACATGCGGGGCAAGGGCGAAAACTTCCGTCAAAAGCGGCCGCATCAGGTGATTTTGGACCCAGACAGCAAGATCGCCCGTGAGTTGGGCGCTGTGCTGTGGGTCAACTCATTGCATCATCAGGCCGTGGCCACGCCGGGACGCGGTGTAAAGGTGGTGGGAGCCTCGCCCGAGGGCGTCATCGAGGCCACGGAATTGGAAGATCATCCCTTCGCCGTTACTGTGCAGTGGCATCCCGAGATGTTGGTGGATGATGACCTAATGTTGCGTTTGTTCAAGCTGTTTGTAGAGGAAGCCGCGCGTTATCATGTGCGGCGGCGACAGGATTGATGACGACGATTCACTCGCGTCTTGTTTCCTCCCCCATTGGCGTGTTTGATTCTGGCGTCGGAGGGCTCTCGGTGTGGCGGGAAATCGTCAGGCTTCTTCCCCATGAAGCGACGCTGTATCTGGCGGATCAGGCCCGTGCGCCTTATGGGGAGCGTCCGTCGACCGAAGTGGAAGCGCTGACTCATGCGGCCGTAGCGTGGTTATTGGGGCAGGGAGCGAAGCTCATTGTCATCGCCTGCAACACCGCGTCGGCCGCGGCGCTGACCAGCCTGCGGCGGCGTTGGCCCGATACGCCCATCGTAGGCATGGAACCGGCGGTCAAGCCTGCAAGTCAGGCCACGAAAACGGGGCATGTTGGCGTGTTGGCCACGCCGGGAACGTTGCGGGCCTCCCGTTTTTCACATCTGGTGGAACGATTCGCCAACGGCGTGCAGGTGCACACCCTGATGGGGACGGGCCTGGTGGAGATGGTCGAGCGCAATGAGCTGACGGGGTCCGAAATCGAAGCCAAAGTGCGGGACATCTTTTCTCCGGTGCAAAACATTCCCATCGATCATCTGGTTTTGGGGTGCACGCACTATCCTTTTTTGAGCGAGACTTTGCAGAGAGTGCTGGGAGAGGGCGTCGTCCTGGTGGACCCCGCACCCGCGGTGGCCCGTCAGACGCAACGCGTGTTGCAGCAACGAGCCTTGCAAAAAAATGACGGCCAACCCGGCCCGTGGCGATTTGTCACCACTGGCGAACTGGCGTCGTTCACAGAATCTGTTTGGATTCTTGTGGGGGATGGGATGGATGACGACGCGCGGGCCATCTCGTTTCAATGCGTCGAGGTCAGCTCGTCCCCCATGCCGATTGCCTGAGAATGCCAATGTGCGATTCGGGCCCGGTTTGCAGCGAGCAGACTGGAATGGTGAGCAGAGGGATTGAAAATGACAATTTTGTCATTCCAAAAGCCGCGTGCGTTCACACTTTCTTCATATTAACCTGATAAACTGAGATGAAAGCGTCCATCTAGAACGGTAATTCCAAATTTAGAATCCGCAAGCGGCAAGAGGACGTTTTCACACCTCCCGGCCTGCTTTTGGCCCCACCCCGCCCCTCACCCGATACTCGCTGAGCTCGTGTTTTGGGGAGGGAGACGCCCATCTGCTACGCAAATTGGCAAAGCGAAGGGCTCCTCCCCCTGCAAGGCGTCAGCCGATGCGGGGGAGGTCGTGAGGAGGCTTGTTGTCGGGGCAAATTAAAATTACTGCATCCAGATGTTGACCTTTGCCAATCCGGGAAGTAAGATTAGGAAGCGCAATCGCACAGCCTATCCATTCATTTGCTCGCCCTATCGATTTTCAGTAGTTCATCGTTATGAGACGACTAATCATCCCCGCTCTGGTTTTGTTAGCGGCCATTTTGCTGTCCATTCCCGCACTGTTTTCGGAAGTCGAAGCTGAGCGTTCTGTTCCCGCAACATCGACGCCGGTGACGAATACGATTGTGGTGCAAGTGGCGGCTTCTGACGATGACACCAGCGTGCAACTGGCGACGGGTGAAAATCGTAATGACTGGATATGGATTCGGATGGGAACCAGTGAGACTCGCTATGTCAATGGCCTGCGTTTTCAAAATGTCGGTATTCCCCCCAAGGCGCGCATCATTCAGGCCCGCTTGATGCTTTATAAGAGCGAGTGGCATCAGGATTTTCCTGTTTCTTTACACATCCGGGGCGAGGCCGCGGATACAGCTCGATCGTTTGCGGATTCCGAGCCGCTGGCCAGCGAACGTCCGTTGACCGCCGCTGCGGTCGATTGGGAGATCGACGCGCCTCCCCCCAATTACGATTGGTTCGACGCCCCAGACGTCGCCGCGCTGGTGCAGGAGATCGTCAATCGTCCGGGATGGCAATCGGGCAACAGCCTCGCTATCATCATCAAAAGTTCAGAGGACACCGAGTGGCGTCATTATCTCGATTTACAAAGCTGGGACTTCTATCTCCATCAACATGCGCCCAAGCTGGAGATCGTCTACGAAACCGACGTCCCTGTGCCGACTTCGACGCCCACGCTGACGCCCACACCCACACTGACGCCCACGCCCGAGCCCGGACGGCTGGCCATCGAGCAGGCGCAAACCATCCACTGCGACGCGCGTTACGCGGGCGATACGCGTGACTGGGACAACAATGTCATCGCTTACACAGGCTGTCGCCCCGCCTGGCCGGAAACCGGGCCAGAGGCCGTCTATCGGCTGGATGTTCCTTACGACAACGTCGACGTTCAGTTCCAGATTTTCCCCGACGACTCCGCCCGGGATCTGGATGTTTTTCTGCTAACGGGCGCTTATCCAGAGGATTGTCTGCAGGGGGCGGACGCCAATCTGCTGCACACGGGCCTGGCCGCCGGAACCTATTACCTGACGGTGGATGGCTATCGCGGTGCAGCGGGCGCGTTCACCCTTGTCAGCAGTTGCACATTTCATTTCGAGAACGACCTGTATCTTCCAGTCATCACGCGGTGACGCGAAAGGCGATCTACTCGCATGGGATCGTCTCGTTTTGCTCATAGCCGGGGCACCAGGCTTCTTCGGGAACGGGGCGGTTGAAGTGAGGCGCGGCGGGATTGCGGCAGAATGCGTGTCGTTTGCGCACCTGCCCGTCACCGCTGCTCCAGAACACATCCAGATGAGCGCATGTCTCACATTTGCGATTGTGCAGATGATTCCAGAACACGCGGAATTTGTAAGCGATCATGGTCCTTCGCCTGGCTTCTCATGGTTCACCCCTGCGGGCGCTTCCTTCTCTCCATCGACCTGGGGGTGAACGTTCTGGCTGGGCAGGCCCAAAATGACATTCTTCCCTCCCATCAGTCGGGCTAGTTTGAGGCGGGCCCGCTTCAATGCCCGGCGCAATCGCTTGCCGCTGTGCACGCTGGCGAAGGTGGAGACGGCCGCTCTCTCATCCAGTTTTAGATCATATCGCTCGCGCAACGCCTCGCGGTGCTTGCACAACCACAGATACAGGTCGGTGATGGTGCGATCCGGGAATTCATCCAGAAGATTGCTTTTCTCGATCTCCCTCGCCAGAGGCAGATAAACGTTCTCATACCAACTCCTGGCCGCTTCTTCATAGGGAACATCGCGGCCTCGTTTTTCGCCCATGTACCATCGATGCACCGCGATCTGCTCATCGAGATCGCGATAGCGGCCCGGTTCGGTTAGGCGAATGGGCGCATCGGGATAGATTTTGTCCAGTCCCGTGCGTTTAAGAAATTGCAGGCGGCTGGCCTCGATCAACCACTTGCGAAGCTCTTCCGCTGACTGCGCCTCGACGGGGATGGCCGTCTCCACCGGCGTGACATACGCTTCGATGGTCTTTTCGCCATGAGATCGGGCCACCGAGACGCGATGATTGCCGTCTCGCACGAAGTACACATCGCCCACCTTTAGCAGGTCCACCGGAGGCAGGCCCACGAGCCCCTCGCGTGCTGCATCCACTCGGGCCCAGCGTTCTTCCAGCGCTTCATTTCGCGGCAGAAAGGCGCCATTGAAATCCTGATAACGGCCCACGCTGCCCACGATTTTGTCCAGCGAAACCTCCTGCAGGATGGGACGCACGCCTATTTCCTGCGCATGCAAGATCTGGCGAACCTCGTCGTAGCTGAGAAGATTGCTTTGTTGGCCGCGCATGCGATCGCGCCAGTCTTTGAAGAATGCCTGCATGTAAGCGTCTCGAAAACGCTGGTGGGCCTGGGTAAGCTGGGTGTCTGTTGGGGCGGTTGTCATAGGTTTTGGAGTTTGGCTATTCGTGATGTGTGCGTCGGGTGCGAAGGAATGGGAGCGGGCCCGATAACGACAAAAACGACGGTTCTTGCGCCGTCGTTTTGTGAAAATTGCGTGACTACTAAAGCCTCATCACCATTTTTTGCCACGAAGACACGAAGAAGATGATGGCGCGAAGTGTTTTTCTTTATTTTTTCCTTCGTGTCTTCGAAAAACTTCGAGCCTTCGTGGCTTCTTGTGACTTAAAGTCGAGTACGTTGGTCGTTACAAAATTGCGAGAAACGGATGGCGTTGACGTTTTTATATCACCTGCACGACGGCTCCGGCGCGGCGAGAATCGCCAGCGCCTTCAAAAACGCCAGAGGGAGAGCGTCCCACCGCATGGGCGCCGCCAAAGAACATGTGGCGCGTAGGCCAGATGTTGATATCATACCCCCAACGGCGTAATTTTTCAACCGTCGATGGAGTATACCCCGCCTCGATTTGCAGCGTATTGGTTTCAAAGTGGATGCGCGGCGCCTCGACGGCTTCTTTCAGCGGGAGACGAAAATCGGTGTAGTTGAGGAACACCTGCAAGATGGCGGAGCGAATGCGGTTGGCGCCGCCCGAGCCTACGGCCAGCACTGGCTCGCCATCGTGCAGCACTACTGTGGGCGCCATCATTGAACCAATGCGCACGCCCGGCTGACCTTTCAGGAAACCGTCAGGATGCAGGTCTTCCTCGCCCAGGATGTTGTTGAGGATGAGTCCGGTTCCGGGTACGATGAAGCCAGGCGTTTCGCCCGCGGTGGTTGTCAGCGCTACCAGATTGCCATCGCCATCGAGCACGCTGATATGGCTGGTGTTGCTGTGTTCGACCGGAGGCGGCGCGTCAGCAGGGCGATCGCGCCAGTGCTCGCGTAAACGCCGAGTAAGTTCGGCGTCGTGCATCTGGATGTTTTCGGGAGAAAGAAAGGCTGTGATGTCTCCGGTTAGGTCGAATAAAGGACGGGCGAGATTGGTTTGACGCATGGCTTCGGCTAGAAGTTCCAGATATTCGGCGCTGCCAAAGGGGAAGCGGGAGAGATCGAAGTTTTCAAGTAAGGCCAGCGAGAAGGCCACCAGGGCGCCTCCGCGAGAGGGCGGGGGATTGGTCAGGAATTCGTATTGCCGATAGTGCTGATACAACGGCTTGCGAATGATGACCCGATAGGACGCAAGGTCTTCGGCTGTCAGCAAACCGCCATGGGCCTGTTGATCTCGAATGATGGCTTTGGCTACATCTCCTTTGTAAAACAGATCTGCGCCTTCGACAGCCAGCGCTTCCAGCATATCGGCCAGCTCGGGGTTCTTGTAAAGATGTTCGGCTTGTAGAAAGTTGTCCTCGGCGCCAAATAGCCGGGAGAGGGACTCGTCGGACGAAAAAATGTCGTAAAGCAATTCGCCAACATAAGCGCCGAAGTCTCCGATGGGGACGCCATGCCGGGCGTAGTGAATGGCGGGCTCCAGCACCATCCGCAGAGGAAGATCGCCCAGATCCTCCTGCATTTTACAAAGTCCGGCAATCAGGCCGGGCGTGGCCACGCTGGCGCGGCCGATGTGGAACACTTGATGGGATGGGCCGTAGTTGACGGTGATGGCGTAGAAGTCAGCGGGATCGGGACGGGTTTCGGGCGTCAACCCCAAACCCGGAAAATTCACAAAGAAATCATAAAGCCAGGAATGAGCATCGTTATGGCGGAAGACCAATCCGAATCCGCCGCCACCGGGTGCAACCAAAGTCGGTTCGGCCATGAAGCTGGCGAAAGCAGCCGCCACAGCGGCATCGACGGCGTTGCCCCCTGCACGCAGCATTTCGGCGCCCGCTTCTGCTGTCTTTTCACTTCCTGCTGCAATGATACCTTTTATCATTGGCCAAACTCTTTCCACAATGCGTTGAGATATTGATAGGGGTTTTCTCGATAAGCATCCAGATCCACTTGCAAATGCGTAAATTCGGGGGTGACCGCTTGGGTTCTCAGCGCTTGAACGAGTTGTTTCTCCTGACCATCGGCCCGCAGCAAGCCCGTGTGGCGACGCCAGTTTGGCCTGTCGTAGGGGGGCGATTGCCATTGTTCTTCGGGAATGTCGGCCCAGCGCCAGAGCCATAAGGCGGGAAGATTGGCCTGGCGGGCCAGGGTGATGACCTGGGCCAGGTGCTCCGCCGCCTCCTCTTCGCTGGCGTAGAAGACGCCATCTTGGGCCATGGAGCGCTCATCGGGCGGGGCGGTGGGCAATCCGGCCAGGTAGAGAGAGACAGGCTCTCCCGCCAGGGCATTGCACAACTCCACAGCAAAGCTGAGCCAACGGATGCTGAGGGGGAGATGCCGGCGATCGCTGGCGAAGGTGGCCATGCTCAGGCCTGGACGCCCGCCTGCCTGGAGGATGTCTTCTGGCCCAATGGCGTCCGGGTTCTCTAGTGCGTCGAAGGCCAACAGGAAAATGTTTTTCTGTTGGGGCGTTGTATTGGTCAATGAAGCAACGGTTTCATCCAGCCAGCGACGGGTGGAGTCCTTGTCGCTGGCCGCTGATAATCGCCCGAATCCCGGAAGAGGCTCCCAGGCCATGAGCGCGGGGTGATCGGCGTAATAGGCCGCCAGCTCTCGAATGAGCAGCTTGCGGGCCTGCAACATCCGATCATCGGTGAAAGGATGGCGCAGACGGCCCCACGCAATCCATTTATTGTTGACCAGCAAGGGCCAATGAGGCGGCAGGGGAGCGGGATTGACGCCCCAATCGGGCCACCACAAGGCCCCATCCCAAAAGCCGGCCCACAACCCGGCCACCACCTTCAGATTATGGTCAGCGGCCAGTTGCAGAAAGTCGCCGAAGCGATCCAGCGCGCGAGGATTGATGCGATCGGTGGCGGGCTGGAAGTCATGCCAGAAAAGGGGCACGCGCACCGCATCTATCCCCAATGCAGCAATATGGACGAAATCCTCGGCGATTTCGCCGCTATCGAAGCGCCGCCACAATCGCGGGCCTGTTCGTGTGGGAAGATAGCCAATGCCTATGAGCATGAAGTCGCCTTGCGTGAACGAAGTGGAATGATTC
>JALXAF010000001.1 GCA_026992375.1 Anaerolineae bacterium | reverse complement strand
GCGGTCATTGTACCGTAGGCGGGTTTCATATCCAATTGTGGACGATGCCAGCGGTTGCGGCTATAATCTAACGCATGAATGATCTGCAAGATGTTTTCTGGCGAACGGTGTTGACTCGGCGCAGTATCCGCCGCTATCAGCCTGAGCCCGTGCCAGAGAATCTGATCCGTCGGCTACTGACTGCGGCCATCTGGGCTCCCAGCGCGCACAATCGTCAGCCGTGGCGTTTTGCCGTGGTGACAACGGAGGCCCGCAAAGCGGCGCTGGCCGAAGCCATGGCCGAGCGCTGGCTGGAGGATATGACGCGGGCGGGGGTTCCGGCCAGGGAGATTCGGGCCCGGCTGCAACGCTCGCGCCAACGCCTGACCGAGCCTCCGTTGCTGGTAGTGGGGTGCATGACCATGCGCGACATGGACGTATATGCAGATCCGCGTCTGACGGAAGCCGAGCGCACCATGGCTATGCAAAGCCTGGTCCTGGCTCTGGGTAATCTGATGCTAGCAGCACACCACGAAGGGCTAAGCTCCTGCTGGATGTGTGCGCCGTTGTTCGCGCCGGACGAGGTTCGAACGGCTCTGGAGTTGCCCAACGATTGGGAGCCCCAGGCGATCATCACGCTGGGATGGCCGAATGAAAGTCGCACTTCGTTTCGAAAGCCGCTGGAGGAGGTGGTTTTGTGGAAGTAATCAGTAAACAGTTATCAGTAAGCAGTGAGATAAAAGTGGTCGCATTGGCGGGGGGCGTGGGCGGCGCCAAGCTGGCTTATGGGCTGGCGCAGCTTCTGTCTCCAGAACGATTGACCATTATCGTCAACACGGGCGACGATTTCGAGCACCTGGGCCTGACTATCTGTCCTGATGTCGATACGGTGCTCTACAATCTGGCCGAGGTGAATAATCCGGCTTTCGGCTGGGGTCGGGCGGATGAGACGTTTCATGTGCTGGAGGAGACGAAGCGGCTGGGCCATGACGCCTGGTTCATGCTGGGCGACAAGGACATCGCCTTGCATTTGCTGCGGCGGCAGATGCTGGATGCAGGCATGACGCTGACCGGGGTCACGCTGGAGCTGGCCCGACGGCTGGGCGTGACGCATTCGGTGTTGCCTATGTCTGATCAGTCGGTGCGCACCATGATTCTCACGCCCGAGGGGGAGTTGCCTTTTCAGGAGTATTTCGTGCATCGACGCACCGAGCCGGCTATGCTGGGGATGCGACTGGCGGGCTTGGAGGAGGCTCGGGCCAGCAGTGCAACGCTGTCGGCCCTGGACGAGGCGGACGCTGCGGTTTTTTGTCCATCCAATCCCTTCGTTAGCATCGACCCGATTCTGGCGCTGCCAGGGGTGCGAGAACGCATTGTGCAAACGCCGACCCTCGCAGTCAGTCCCATCATCGGCGGTCGGGCGTTGAAGGGGCCCGCGGCGAAGATGATGGCGGAGCTGGGGCTAGAGGTGAGCGCGGCGGGCGTGGCCCGGCATTATGCGGGCCTGGTGAATGGTTTTGTGCTGGATGATGCGGATGCGGGCCTGGCCAGCGAGGTGCGGGCGCTGGGCATGACGCCTTTCGTCACCGATAGCATCATGCGAGACAATGCGGGAAGGAAGAGGGTGGCGGGGGAAGTGTTGGCTTTTTTACAGGTGTTGATGGAGGAATCGAGTGGGAAGTGAGCAGTGTTCAATGAGCAGTGATCAGTGCGCGGTCATGCTCCTAGCGTTGAATACTAGACGTCGGGCGTTGGACAAATGAAACTGAAACGGGCCATCAAACGGGCGACTGCAAACATGCCCGGCGTGCAGGAAGAGGTGAAACAGGCGTGGGCAGACGTTCGACGGCTGGGCGAGCGGGCGATGTTCGCTGTTTCTGGGCCGCCCGCTCCCACGACCGCTATCCTGCTGGCTTCTTCTGGGCGCAGCGGCTCCACCTGGCTGGGGGATATGTTGGCCTCGGCGCCGGGCGTGCAGCAGATTTTCGAGCCGCTGGACCCGCGCAATGCCGAACAATATCGCCGTTTGATGGCCTGGCCGCCGGGCCTGACTCCTTCCGCATTCAAGCGCCAATATCTGCGGCCCGATGCGGCCGCGACCCAGTGGGCCGATTTCTGGGAGGAAGTGCTGCGCGGGAGGGTACGCACTTATCTCACAGATTATTCCCGCACGAGCTTCTTCCCCACGCGGTTTCTGATTAAGACGATTCGGGCGAATATGATGCTGGGATTCGTGGCTTGGAATTTTGAGCCAGACCTGGTGTTTCTGATGCGGCATCCTGCAGCAGTGGTGAATTCGATGTTCCACCGCGTGCGGGCCCCCTGGCCCGCGGATGTACAAGATCTGCTGGCGCAGGAGGCGCTGGTTGAGGATTATCTGCGTCCATGGGTGGGTGAACTGGAACGCGTTTCCAACGCGTTTGAAGCACTGGCGGCCTGGTGGGCGGTGGAAAATCGCGTGGCGCTGGATCAGTTGCAGAATACGTCGCATTACCTGATTTTCTATGAATGGTTGTCGCTGCGTCCGCGACAGGAGATGTCAGAGCTGATGCGCTGGCTGGAGATGTCCAAGGATGCTGTTCCAGACGGAGTGTTGCATCGTTACAGCCGCATGACCAGCAAGAGACAGCGACAACGCCCGGGGGATGATGTAATGGCTCGCCTGGGGGCGTGGCAACGAGAATTATCGGCCGAGGAGCAGCGAATTGTGCAAATCTGGGTTGAGCGGATGGCGATTCCGTGGTATGGAAAGGGTGTCTTGCCTTCGGCAAGCTCCGGCGCGCGAGGTGTGAAATGAGACTGGCGGTCGCGATTCCCATGAAGCCGTTGGCGCTGGCCAAGGCGCGCCTGCGCCCAGGCCTCGACGACGCGGCCCGCCAGAAACTGGCGGCGGACATGCTGCGGCATGTCCTGGCCGCTGTTGCGGCCAGCCGCGTCGTTGAGGCTGGCGGGGTCGTTTCCGCCGACCCCGCCGCGCAGGCCCTGGCCGCCAGATGCGGATTTGAGAACATTGTCGAAGACGCCCCCACAGGTTACAATCAAGCTGCGGCCAGGGCCTGCGCCTGGGCGCAGGCGCGCCACTGCGATGCGCTCCTCATCCTGCCCGCAGACCTGCCCCTCCTCACCCCGGCGGATATCCAACATCTCGCCAGTCTCGCCGAGCCCTACCCTCGCGTGCTGGTCATTGCGCCCGATCGCACGGAAACTGGAACCAACGCCCTGCTGCTGCGCCCGCCCCACGTCCTGCGTTCCCAATTCGGTATCAACAGCTTCCAACGCCATCTTGAAAACGCTCGCGCCGCCAACATTCCTGCCCTCATCCACCGTTCTCCTACCCTGGCCCAGGATATCGACTGGCCCGAGGATTTACCCGGGTTGAGGAACGATCCACGCAAGTAAATCGTCTGAGCAGCAAGTTCAAATCTGAGAAGAAGCTATGAAACACAACCCAGCCATTTTCCCCCTCCTTGTTCTTTCGACAGCGATTCTGGCTTTATTGGCCACCGACGCATCCATCTCGTCCGCATTTGCCAATAGCCCGCCGAAACCTGATGTCCTCCACAACCCCTACGTCGCGCCGCCCGCGCTTCCTCTTGACACCGGCGGACTGCCGCTCGCACCTGCTATCACGCGCAAATCAGATCCACTGGAAATTCGCGGCGTCATGCCTTTGCCCAGGCGTCAGCCTTCGCTGGATGAATTTTTTGGCGTAAACCAAACGACCAATGTGCAATCTTGGCAGGGGCCGACGGCAATGCCCGGCACATTGACCAACTGGGAGGGCATTGCCCATACCGGCGTTCTGCCCCCCGACACCAATGGACAGGTCGGGCCAAACCATTACGTACAGATGGTAAACGAAAGTGGTGGAGCCCATGTCCGCATTTGGGATAAAACTGGGACGCAGCTTTACGACTTCGGAATGCAAGACCTTTGGCCATCATCCGATATCTGCAATAAAAACGCCTATGGCGATCCTGTCGTCCTCTATGATCAGATGGCTGACCGGTGGTTGCTCACCCAGTTTGCCCTGCCCGATCCTCCCTATTACGAATGCTTCGCCGTTTCAAAAACCGGCGTTCCCTCCAACGATCCCAACGATTGGCATCTATACAGCTTTAAAGTTCACGACACAAAGATGAATGATTATCCCAAGTTCGGCGTTTGGCCCGACGGGTATTACATGTCAGTCAATCAATTCGACACCAACGACAATTGGGCTGGCGCGGGCGTCTTCGTCTTCGAGCGAGACGCCATGCTCAACGGAAACGCCGCCACATTCCAGTACTTCGACTTGGAAAACATCAATAGCAGCTACGGAGGTTTGCTGCCCAGCAATTTGATGGGCAGCACCCTGCCACCGACAGGCTCCCCCAATTACTTTATGGCCATCGATATGGATTGGAACGGATCAGATGACATTCTCCATATTTGGGAATTTCACACAGACTGGAACAACCCAAACAACTCCACATTCACCCTGGTGCGAGATCTGGTCGTCGATCCATTCAACTGGAACTTCGATGGCTCAGGCGGATATCGCGACAACTGGGACATTCCCCAGCCCGACACCAACGTCGAGCTGGACTCTCTTTCCGACCGTTTGATGATGCACTTGTGGTATCGGAATTACGGAGATCACGAATCCCTGGTCGTCAACCACACCGTCAATGTAGGCAGCGATGCAGATCACGCTGGCATCCGTTGGTATGAAATTCGCGGCGGAGCGGTGGATGACACACTGTCCGACGCAGTCATTTTTCAGCAAGGGACCTATGCTCCCGATGAACACCATCGCTGGATGGGGAGCATGGCTATGGATCACGTCGGCAATATGGCTGTCGGATACAGCATCTCCAGCAACACAATCTATCCTGGCATTCGCTACGCCGGGCGTTTGGTCGGAGACCCTGTCGGTCAACTCAGTCAAGGCGAAGGCATCATCATCGATGGCGGTGGCAGCCAGACCCATAGCGCCGCTCGGTGGGGAGACTACAGTTCTCTGACTATAGACCCGACCGATGATTGCACCTTTTGGTATGCCGCCGAATACATAGAGACCACTAGCAGCGCCAATTGGCAGACCCGGGTGAGTTCCTTCAAATTTGATAATTGCTGCACAGGCAACATTTCAGACGTCGAGGGGCTGAGCAATAGCAAGTCGGGCAGCGATGTCGTCATCAGGTGGACAGACGCTGAGAACGCCTCGGAATACAAAATCTATCGCTCCTCCGATCCTTACTTCACGCCCGATGACGCCACCAACCTTCTGGCGACCGTCACAACCGCTTCTTATATCGACCAGAACGCCATCGGAAACGCCAGCGTCAACTATTACTACAAAGTCCTCGGCGTCGACGCATGTGCGCCCACCGATCCAAACCATGTCGAACGCGTTGGTGAATTCGACTTCATTCTTATTCCTGGCGCAAGTTGATAAGCCATCCCACCCTTAGTTGAGAGAGGCGGCTATCCACGCCGCCTCTTTTGCTTTTGGGAAGTTGAATGCTTACGATAAAGAAAACACGCCCGATTCGCCCTTGGAGGTGCGCAATGATCGACCTTATCATTTACAATGCCCGCATCTACACCCAATGGCCCGAGCGTCCCTGGGCCGAAGCCGTCGCCATCCAGAAAGGCAGGATCGTAGCTGTCGGCTATGATCCTGAAATCCGGGCGCTGGCCACGCCCCGCACGCGCCTTATCGACGCCCGGGGGCAGCTCGCCCTGCCCGGATTCACAGACTCTCACATCCATCTCTTCGATCTAGCTCGTCGCCGAGGTCAGGTCTCACTTTACGACGCAGCCAGCCTGGACGATTTAGCGGCCCGCGTGCAGACCCACGCCAGCCAGCTCCCGCCCGATGCCTGGGTGCTGGGATACGGTTGGAACGAGAGTAACTGGCCTGAGCTCCGATTTCCCACCCGCCATGATCTGGATGGGGTCACTGGCGGACGTCCCGCGGTCATCTGGCGCACCGATTTGCACGCAGCCGTCGCCAATACCGAGGCCCTGCGCCGAGCTGGAATCGATGCGACTACGCCCGATCCTCCCTCGGGCGTCATCGATCGTGACGAGATCGGCCAGCCCACGGGCGTGCTGCGCGAGCTGGCCATCAACCTGGTGCGGCAGGCCATCCCCCCCATGACCGAAGCCCAGGCTGCGGCCAATCTTCAGGCTGTGGCCCGCGACCTTCACGCTCTGGGCATCGTCGCCGTCCATGATCAGCGCATGAAGGACAACGCCGAGGAAGGCCCGGAAGCGTTACGCCTTTACCAACGTCTGGCCGCCAACGGCGAGCTGCCCTTGCGCATCAGTTGCAACCTGGAGGCCGCGCATCTGGACATGATCATCGAATTGGGATTACAGAGTGGTCTTGGGGACGAATGGGTGCGCTTCGGGCATGTCAAGCTTTTCTCCGACGGCTCGTTAGGCGCCCGCACCGCCTGGATGCTGGCCCCCTATGAGAATGATCCCGAAAACAGGGGTATGTTCCTCACCCCGCCCGAGGAGATGGCCGCGCTCATTCAGAAAGCCCACCGCCACGGCGTTGCCATCTCCGTTCACGCCATCGGCGACCGGGCCAACCGCACCGTGCTCGACACCTTCGATGAGGCTCTGGCCGCGGGCAGCGATGCGCCGCCTCTCATTCCTCATCGCATCGAGCACGTGCAGGCCATTCACCCCGAAGATCAGCCGCGGCTGGCTCGATTGGGCGTCACGGCGTCAGTGCAGCCCCTCCATTGCACTGACGACATTCCCAATACCAACCGCCTATGGGGCGACCGCGGGCGCAACGCGTATCCTTTTCGAAACCTGCTGAATGTGGGGGCGGTGCTGGCTTTTGGCTCTGATGCGCCCGTCGCCAGCCCCAACCCCTGGCGGGGAATCCACGCTGCGGTCACCCGCCAGCGCCGCGATGGCTCCCCTGCGGGAGGCTGGCATCCTGAACAGCGTTTGAGCGTGGAAGAGGCGGTTCGGGCCTACACCATCGGCCCGGCCATCGCCATTGGGCAGGCCCGCCAGCAGGGCCGGCTGGCCCCGGGCTACCTGTCCGATCTTATCCTGGTCGACCAGGACATTTTCGTCATTCATAAGGATGAATTGCCCGCCACCCAAGTTTTGCTCACCCTGTTGCACGGAAAGATCGTGCATCAAGCCTAGTCATCGACCATGATAGTTTGCTGGAATTTTTCTTACAATGGTACAATTTGAAATCGGGATTATCTTTTCCTGATGCCACAAAATGCAACGAAGCGTTTTCAACTTCATCACACTCAAAAAACAGGAGAGATGCCCAGTGGAACTAAATGGCGACTACACTTTCAATGCCCCCAGACAGGTGATCTGGGATGCCCTGATGGACCCTGACGTTCTGGCGCGCATCTTGCCCGGCGTCGAACGACTGGAAAAAGTCAGCGACACCGAATTCACCGGCGTAATGAACATGCGGGTGGGCCCGGTGCAGGGGAAATTCAAAGGAAAAGTGACCCTGACCGATCTGCAAGAGCCGGAGAGCTTTCACATGATCGTGGATGGTCGCGGCGCGGCCGGATTCATCAAAGGCGAGGGCGATGCGACACTGATCGAAAAAGATGGCAAGACCATTCTCACCTACAACGGCTCCGGCGATGTGGGCGGCAAAATCGCCAGCGTGGGGCAGCGCCTGGTGGAAACGACGGGCAAATCCATCGTGCGCCAGGGGCTCGAAAGCCTGGATCGACTGACGCAAGCGCAACTGAAACCGCCCGAAGTCGAGGGCGAGGAAGTCGTAATCGAAGAATATGTCCCGCCCAGTGAATTCGAGGTCGCCAAGGGCGTGGTCAAGGATGTTTTCGCTGAGTATATCCCCGAGGAGCAGCGGCCCATCGTGGCTGCTGCCGGTGTGGCGCTGTTCATCGCCGTCATCGTCCTGCTCTTCGAACTCCTTGGCGGCAGCGAAGACTAAAAGCGCCCTTTTCTCTCATTCGATGTAAACAAACCACCGGCTTCAGATGAAGATCGGTGGTTGACCATTTCACCCTCTCATCACTCGCCAAAAACAATAGAGATTGCTATGACAGCTATCAAATCCGAAATTCGACGCGGAGCCTATTATGACTCCGTTGTCTTGATGCAATTGCAACGGGAATTGGCCGCGCTGCCCGGCGTGTTGGACGCAGGCGTGGTCATGGGAACAGACGCCAACAAAGATATTTTGATTCAGAGCGATCTGCTCACGCCCGAAGCCAGGGCCGCGGCCGCGGACGACCTGATCATCGTGGTCAAGGCCGAGGATGAAGCCGCTGCCGCGGACGCGGTGGCCAAAGTGGATGAACTGCTGAGCCAGCGCCAGACCAGCTCGACGCAGGAGGGGTATCGGCCCAAGTCGCTGCCTTCGGCCGCGCAGATGCTGCCCGACGCTCACTGGCTGCTGATTTCGGTGGCGGGGCAGTATGCCGCGGGCGTGGCCCGAGAGGGCCTGGACCTGGGCAAGCACATCTTCCTCTTCAGCGATAACGTCTCGCTGGAGGATGAGGTGGCGTTAAAGAAAAAAGCCCGTGATAAGGGGCTGCTGGTCATGGGCCCGGACTGCGGCACAGCCATTGTCAATGGCGTGGGCCTGGGCTTTGCCAATCGGGTGCGCAAGGGGCCCATCGGCGTGGTCGCGGCCTCGGGCACGGGTTTGCAGCAGGTCACGGCCCGCATTCACCAACTGGGCTCGGGCGTCAGTCATGGCCTGGGCACGGGCGGTCGGGATTTGAAAGAGGACGTTGGGGCCATCACCGCCCTGCAGGGGCTGGATATCTTCAAGCGCGATCCTGAGACGAAGGTCATCGTGCTCATCTCCAAACCCCCGGCCGAAAGCGTGGCCCGAGAGTTGCTGCGTGCAGCCAAGGCCGCGGGCAAGCCGGTAGTGGTCAACTTCATCGGCTTCGAGCCCGACAAGATGGTGGATGGCAACATCCACTTCGCCCGCACCCTGGACGCGGCCGCGGAGCTGGCGGTTTCGCTGCTGGATGAGGCTGAGTCATCTTCGACGGCCGAATCGCTGCCCTTTGCCCCGGGCCAGAAATATCTGCGCGGGCTGTTCTCGGGCGGCACCCTGGCCTACGAAGCCCTCTTCATTCTGCGGGATATGCTGCCCAACCTGTACGCCAATCTGCACATGCCCGGCGTCAAGGACCTGGCCAACCCCATGCAAAGCCAGGCCAACACCATCGTGGACCTGGGCGAGGATGTGTTCACCGTGGGGCGCTTGCATCCAATGATGGACAACGACCTGCGCATCCGCCGCCTGCATCAGGAAGCAGATGACCCCGAGACCGCGCTGATCCTGCTGGATGTGGTGCTGGGCTATGGCTCCCATCCCGACCCGGCCAGCGAGCTGGCTCCGGCCATCGAGGAAGCCCGGGCCCGGGCCGAGGCTGCGGGCCGCCATCTGGAATTCGTGGCCATCGTGGTGGGCACCGATGAAGACCCGCAGGACATGGTCGCCCAAATCCAGCGCCTGGAGGCCGCGGGCG